>JBOFNI010000333.1:0-1024 GCA_051658845.1 Brevinema sp.
TTTTTATTTGCTTTTTTTTATAGTATCTTTATATAATAGAAATAACTTTAAAAAATTTAGGAGTGTTTCATGTTAAAAAATAATCTAATTGTACGATTAATTTTAGGTATTTTAGGTGGTATTGCAGTAGGGATGAGCAATATTGAAGTGTTAATCCGTTTATTGGCGACCTTTAATAGTCTGTTTGGCTCTTTTTTGTCGTTTATTATTCCTTTATTAATTTTGGCCTTTATTACTTACGGTATTGCCCAGTTAGGTAATAACTCAAAAAAAACATTAGGGATAACCGTTGCTATTTCTTATACATCAACGGTATTAGTTGGTTTGTTTGTCCTTTTTATTGATTTATCTGTTTTTCCAACATTACTAAGTGGTAGTGTATTAGGAGATCTTTCACAAGGATCGAAATCAGTAGATCCTTATTTAAGCTTGTCGATGCCTCCATTGATGTCGGTAATGACAGCCTTGATTTTATCATTTATTTTAGGAATAGGGATCTCTCTGTCTCCCCATTCTTCTCTCAAAGGGGGATTTGCCGAATTTCATGAAATTATTTTAAAAACCGTTTCTTCTGTTGTGATACCTCTCCTTCCTATTCATATTGCTGGAGTATTTGCGACGCTTACTTATACTGGACAAGTAGGAATGATATTAACAAGTTTTGCTAAGGTGTTTGCCGTTGTTATTGTACTCCATTTATCTATTCTATTGATACAATATACGATTGCAGGGATTATTGCTAAGAAAAACGGATTCAAACTTCTCAAGAATATGATTCCGGCTTATCTTACGGCAGTAGGTACCCAATCTTCTGCTGCGACAATTCCTGTAACAGTACAATCTATTAAAAACAATGGGGTTAAACCTCAAATAGCTGAATTTGTTGGTTCTCTTTGTGCGAATATCCATATGTCCGGCTCAATAACAACGTTGACCAGCTGTTCCTTAGCGGTTCTTATTCTATTTGGAATGCCTATCGAAATCATGGATATGGTTGGTTTTATTTTCTTATTAGGTATTATGA
>JBOFNI010000334.1:0-1294 GCA_051658845.1 Brevinema sp.
CATCTCTTTAGCCGGTATTTCCTGTAAAGGATATTGACGCATAATATTACGAGCATCTTTGGTTTTATCGTAATACCGATAATTATCGGCGACAATAACTCGATCAGCTACATCCATAAAATCGCCTAAAGCTCCGGTAACCATAATTAAAGAAATATTATTCTTTTTGAGATTTTTAATATGAGCAATTAACGGGGTAATAGTTTCTTTATAATCAGCCACTAATGCTCTCATCCGAGTATCCCGAATTAAAAAATTTGTTGCCGATACATCTTCATCGATCAATAAGAGTGTAGAGCCCATTTCACACACTTCTACTAGATTGGCTGCCTGAGACGAAGATCCACTGGCATTTTCCGATTGAAAAAAATGAGAAGATTTATCGCCCGGAAGATTGTGAATAAACGGAGAAATATCAACCCCTTCAATAGAACGCCCTTCTTCCGAACGGAGGAATACGGCACGATCATCCGTCACACAATATTCTCTCCCATCATCGGGAATATGATTGTAAATAGCATGGGACACTGCCGATAATAAAGTAGATTTCCCATGAAAGCCCCCTCCGGCAATGAGTGTGATCCCTTTAGGAATCGCCATTCCCGAAAGTTCAGATCCATCAGGGAGCGTGATTGTCATTTCAAGCTCTTTAGGAGATTGGAAAACAACTGCTTTTTGATGAGACATAGGCTTATCACTTACCGAAGATGTCCGAGCAAGAATCGATCCGTTAGCAATAAAACTAACAATTTCTCGCTTATGACATTCTTCTCGTAACCAATGTTGCCGTTCCGTCAAACAGACAAATTCATCAATCCATGAATGATGTTCTTTGTTAAAAATACTCTGTCGAACAACATTGGGAATCTCTTGCAAAAGAAATTCCTGTGCTTCATGGCTGGCAATCGTTCGTCCAAATGCAGGAAGTCCTGCCAAAATCCTACATTCAATAGTATTATTGTTGATAATGACTGCATTACTTTCTATAACTTTTTGTGCCCCATAACGGATACCACAGAAGCCACTATTTCCAGATCCTTTATCGTCTTTCGTCAACAAACGAATTTGAGTGGCGATTATCCGACTTAAAGCATCACAAAAAGAATACGATCGAATAGGATCATCAATAAGCCGAGACTCAAATGAAGTTTTTTCAAAAGGAATCTTCAGGGTAATTTTTGATGGTGGGGCAAAGGGATCCGATTGAACATAATCAACGCTCATCATAAAATCACCAAAATCATACTCACCAAGAATCCCCTGATAAAGATGGTATTTACATTTATGAAAACGT
>JBOFNI010000335.1:0-12315 GCA_051658845.1 Brevinema sp.
ATTGTTTCATAGACAGCATGGTCTTGATACTCTTTGGAAGGAACCCAGTAGACTCCTATTTCATCCGTCGTAGATGCTCGAACTTTAAAATTATGTTTAGGAAATGGATATTCCCCATCTTGGTGCTGATGTTTCATCGAGTGCAAGGCCTTAGAAATAATAGGCATCTCTAAAGCACATTGCTTAATATCTACAATCGATTTAGAGTCCTTACGAAAAAATCCAATGAGTTCTCTCCTCGGATTTACCTTATAAGTCATATTATTACGATAATTTAATGATTTTGGAGATCGGAGAATATCAGTCAATGGAAAATCAATACCCGAAATACGACGAAAGGTTTCTTCCACTAATTTTTTTTTGATAAGAATCTGATTTTCATAATCCGTCATCTGATAATCACAGCCCCCACAGAGGGCAAAATATTCACAGGGAGCAAGACATCGGAGAGGCGATTTTTCAAGAATTTCTAAAGGATCTGCCATCGCATAATCTGTCGTTTCTTTATAAATTTTTACTTTGACCAGTTCTCCTGGAAGTACATAACGAACAAATAATACTTTCCCTTGTGAATCATAAGCTAGAGCAGGGCCTTCTCCAGCAAATCGATCGATCCGAACGACTTCTTCTCGTTCAACCGCTTTTAAACGTCGTGATTCTTTTCCACTAAATTCCATTAAATCACATCTCCATTACGACTTTGGGATTTTTTCATACCTTTTTTAATAGAGACTTCATGAACTCTTCTTCCTTGAAGACTCAGAACTTCAAAATACCAAGGACGCTTGAATACCACATCTCCTTCTTTTGGCATCCTTCCTAACTCTTCCATAATAAAACCACTCAAGGTTTTGGAATCAAGCAGTGTAGCATCCAATTTCAATTCTTCAAAGAGGTCGTCAATATCACATAAACCATAAGCTAATATGGTCCCATCATCTAAATTTTTAAACTCAATATCACCATCTTCAATGACTTCACCCACAATCTCGGAAACAATATCTTCGACCCTTAAGACTCCGACAATACCACCATATTCATCAGCTACAAAGGCCAAGGGCATATTTTGTTTTTGCATTTGGATTAACACTTTCTCCAAATAGGCGGTCTCAGGAACAAAAAACGCCTCAATTACATAAGCTTCTACTGTATTTTGAGCGTGGGCATTAATGAGGTCTTTTGTACGAATCCAACCTATAGGATTATCAATACGAGAATCATAAACAGGAAGAATCGAAACTTGATGTTCTTTCATCAAATCTAAAGCAAGGTATACTGTTTGAGTTTTTTCAATACAAACTAATTGGGAAAGAGGAGTCATTGCTTCACTTGCTTGAACTTCTCGAAATTCAAGAACGTTATTAATAAATTCCCTTTCTCCAGTATTTAAAGCACCGCTTTTAAGAGAAATATCTAACAAACCCTGAAATTCATTCTGTGCCATCCCTTGTGATACTTTTTCATGGAATCCAAAGAGATATGCAAAACCGATAGTAATCTTTCTAAAACACCAAGACAAAGGATACATCACTATATATAAGAGCATCCATAAATAAGCAAAACGTTCTGCCAAGATATCTGCAAAAGGGTGTCCAATAGATTTCGGTAACACTTCGGCAAAAATCAGGATAAACGGTGTCATCACTAATGTTGTCCATACCGGCACCCAAAATAGAGGCACATGAAAAGCCTCAATAAACATCTTGGACATAAAAAGGGTACTGAGAATTAAGGTAACATTATTGAGAATAACGATCCCTGTTAAGAATTGAGAAGATCGCTCAACTAGATAAATAAGAATATTTGCTCCCAAATTGCCTTTATTTTGACGGGCATAGAGTAGTATCCGATTTAACGATAAGAATACAGTTTCACTACATCCAAAAAATCCACTCAAACAAAAATTTAATGCAGAATATGCAAAATATATCAACGCTAAACGCCTATCAATTGCCAGTATAAAATCCATCATGACTTTGACCTCACGGATAAGCTTTCAATCTTTGTCGCTGTTCGCTCTCGAACCGTAATTACTAAACGTTCATTTTCAAAAGTATAATAGAGAGGAGGCAATCCACCAACCTGTTCTATCAAAAATCCTGCGATTGTTTCATATTCATTACTATTAAGAGAAGTAGCAAATTTTTCATTAAAATCAATTAAAGAAACTTCTCCTTTGACAATATAACGATTGGGTAACTGTTGTGCAATATCCGATTCGTTAAAATCTTCATCAACAACCTCTCCTACCAATTCACCCATAATATCACTAAGAGTCACAATCCCTAAAAATTCTCCATATTCATCAACTACTCCTGCCATATGAATATTTTTTGACTTGAAGTCTTCCAATAAAGATCCCAGTGTTTTTGATTCTGGCACAAAATACATAGGACGAATATATTCGAGTACAGCGTGATCCAAATTAAGATGATCTCGAAACTGTACCGCTATATCTTCAAAAAAGATTACTCCGATTACATTACTGTCTTGATCTTTATAAATAGGGATTTTACTATGCTGTTCCTTTAGTAATCCTGCCTTTAATTCTAATAAACTGGCATCCGATTTCATCGAAAAAACCCGAGGACGGGGTGTCATCACCGCCGTTACTTTACGTTCTGCCAACGACAAAATACGTCCAATAAGAATTTTTTCTTCGGCTTTGAGAAATTCCCCACGAGATACAATATTATACAAAGCCTGCCTACGATCTTCACGACTTTCACCATCTGGAAGAAAATGAGCAAATTTTAAAGTAAGCCAATTTGCTAAATTATAAATAGGTTGGGCAACCCGTCCTAATATTTTAAAAAGAAATTCTAAGATTGGTAAGATTTTAGGAATCATGAACGTACTTTGAGCACTAGCAAAGGATTTTGGTAATATTTCTCCAAAAAGAATAATAAGCCCAGATACGACGATGGTCGATTGAAGAAGATTAAAATTAAAGCCCAAGGTTTTAAAGAACGTTTCCAATACCGTTGTTAGGATAATATTTATTGTTGTGTTAGCAACTAACAAAACTACTAATAACAAGGTTGCCTGTTTTAAGAGTTTTCGAATAATACGGATATCATGCGATTTGAATATACGGAGTTTTAATTCATCTAAAGAAAAAAATGCCGTTTCCGAACCCGAAAAAAATGCTGACATACAAATTAAGCACACTACTAAAACTAGTAATATTAAATTCCCTGTATCCATATAAATCTTTAGAGAGAGTTAACAGTATCTAGGATATGATGAATGATAAAATCATGTGTTTCCTCTGCTAGAAAGGGATGCATCGGTAGACTGAGAACATACTGCGACATTTTTTCTGCAACAGGAATCTCTTTAATTCCCAAATATTCTAATGCAGGTTGCATATGTAAGGGTTTTGGATAATGGATCGCAGTAGGAATTCCTTTTTCTTGGAGTAATTGTTGGATTTTATCTCGCTGCTCAACCACAACAGTATATTGAGCCCAAACATGTCTATCCGTAAACGTTTCTCGTTTAAGGGGCTTTATCACAGTACCTTGAAAAGCTTTTGTATATTTTTCTGCTAGTTGTTCCCTTTTTTGTAATTCTTCTTCATAATGGGGTAATTTTGCCATCAAAACAGCCGCTTTGATCGTATCAAAACGAGCATTGACCCCTACATATTGATGAGAATAACGAACGGATTGTCCTTGATTTAAGATACTGGCACATTTTTTTGAAAAATCTTCATCTTTAAAAAACATCATCCCACCATCTCCATAAGTTCCTAAAGGTTTTGCTGGGAAAAAAGAAGTTGCACTGATTTCGGCAATACTACAAGATTTTTTACCTTTATAAATGGCACCAAAACTTTGAGCAGCATCTTCTAAATGAAAAAGACGATGCTTTTTTGCAATTTCGTTAATTTTATCTAAATCTGGAGTTTGTCCATACAAAGACACGGAAATAATACCCTTCGTACGAGGGGTAATAGCTTCTTCAATCTTAGAAAGATCAATATTACAAGTTTCAGGATCAATATCAACAAATACCGGTTTTAATTTAAGGAAAGAAATAATCTCAGCCGTTGCAAAAAACGTAAACGGGGTCGTGATTATTTCATCCCCTTCTTTTAAATCCATCGCATATAATGGAATCATCAAAGCATCAGTACCAGAAGAGATAGCGACAGCATGAGTCCCAGTATACTCACTCATCCATTCTTCTAATTCTTTAACGTCTTTTCCCATAATAAAATCATTTCGTGTTAACACATTCTGAATACGTTCATCAATTTCTTTTTTATAGGCTTGGTACTGTGCCTGTAAATCAATAAAAGGGATCATCTGCATACTCCTTAAATATATATCTTTTTAACTACGTAATAATAAACTTGGTTTTGCTTTCACCCGTTCTGTTGTTTCTTCAAGATTGGTAATAATCGTTCGAATACTCTGAGCAATTTTTGGATCTTTTAAGATCGCTAACGCTGCATTTTCAGAATTAATATCCTCAAGAAAGATTTCTAAATTTTTCAAACTGCTTTTTGTATCATTTAGAATCTGTCGAAACTCTTGATCACTAACCATACCCAATTTACGATCAATATTACTCATGGTCGAATTTAAAGAAGAAGAAGCTCGAGCAATATTAAGCAAGGTTTGGTCAATATTAGTACGATTATCTTTCAGAATAGTCTCCGCCATAGCAACAACATCATTCACAGAAGTAATAATCCCTGTCAACCCTATGGCAACTCCTTCATCCGTACCGGAAGAAAAAATTTTTCCAAAGGTTCCCACAATCGAATTAATGGAAATAGGTGATATGCCTTCTATCGTCGTTCCTTTATCTAAATAAGGAGTTAGTCCTGTATAATTTTCTATTGCCAAATATTTACCACCGACAAAACTCGTAGAAAAAATCTCAAATCGTGCATCGTGATTAATTTTATAACGGTTATCTACAAAAATTGTTACCAAGAGAAACGAGCCATCTAAGGATATTTCCTCCACAAGACCTATTTCTTTTCCGGATCCAACAATAACTTTTGATCCAATGACCAATCCATCTAAATTCTGAAATCGAACGTACAGAGGATAACCTCCCCTCAGTTTTGTAATCAATTTATCAGCAAAAACAACACTCACTAAAATAGCAAGTGTTCCAATAGCCATAAAAACACCTATTACTAAATAATTAGGATTTTTTCTAATCGTCTGAGCCATAACTACCTCTTTATTTTCTCTTATTTAATCCTCTGTCATCGGTCCATGAGGTTGACCCTGCAAAAATTGCAGCATATACGGATTGGTTGTTTGTTCTAATTCTTGCACTGTTCCTAAAAAAATGATCTTTCCGTTAAACAACAATCCAATTCGATCGGCAACCCTTTTAGCACTTGACATATCATGAGTAACAATAACAAATGTCGTCCCAAGATGTTTTTTCACATCAATAATTAATTCATCAACCAAAGCTGTCATAATAGGATCTAATCCCGTGGTTGGTTCGTCAAATAATAAAATTTCAGGATTAGTAGCAATTGAACGTGCCAATGCCGCTCTTTTTCGCATTCCTCCAGATAATTCAGAAGGCATGATATTTTCTAAATCTTGTAGCCCAACAACATCCAAACAATGAGAAATCCTCTCATTTTTTTCTTTTTCTGTCATGTTAGGTTTGAGATTATCTAATGCAAATAGAACGTTCTGCCCAACAGTCAACGAATCAAAAATTGCTCCATTCTGAAAGAGCATCCCTATGGAAGAACGAATATCATACCACTGTCGTTCAGATGCTTCACTCATATCCAAGTTTTTAATTTTTACACTACCCGAATCCGGATACATCAATCCTGTTAAATGTTTGAGCAAGACACTCTTACCCGAACCACTCTGACCAACTAAAACAAAAGTCTCCCCTTCTCTAATATCGAGACTAAGCCCATCAAGAACATAGCGATCACGTAATCGTTTTTTTAGCTCTTTGACTTCTATAATATTTTCCATTGTCACTCACTTATATCATTAAAAAAAATGTGCCGGCTACATAATCCACTAAAATTGTTGTAAAAGTCCCTACAACAACAGCTTTAACTGTAGAATTTCCCACTCCTACCGAACCACCAATAGTACGGAATCCATAAAATGTTGCTATAAGCAACAGAATCAACCCAAATAAGGTTAATTTAAAAAAAGATTCAATATAAAAACGTAAAATCAAAATAGACAATCCATTTTGAAAAAAAGAATAGGTTGGAACTCCATGAATTAACGCCATCGACATCCAAGAACCTAAAATTCCTATAATAATAGCAATTGTTCCCATAATAGGTACAATCAACATTCCCGTCAATACTCTTGGAACACCGATAAATTCTTCAGGATTTACAGACATCACTCGCAAGGCATCAACCTGTTCGGTGACGACCATTGATCCTATCTCTGCCGTTACCGAAGAACAAATACGACTCACAACAACCAAAGCTGTTAACACCGGAATCATCTCTCGTACTAAAGCAATAATAACTCCTCCACTTACTAAAGGAGCAGAGCCACTAATAACGTAATTAATAGCCCCTCCCATTTGAACACCGGTAATAGCTCCCATAAAAAAAGCAGTGATTCCTATAATAGGCATCGCAGAAATCCCGACATGCACCATCTGTAACAAAAACTCTCTTCGGTATTTTATCACAGTTGGAAAACCTTTAATAATACGAACCGTATAAGCTCCAAATTCTCCCAGCTCAATAATATTTTTTAATATTTGTTTTTTTGTCATATACAACTCCGTTCTTATTTACTATTCAACATCCCTTAAAATGGTGGTTCGTTATGAACATTTTTAGAATAAGAATCTTGGTAGGATTTTTTGGGAACATCTCGATACCCTTTATAATTTTTATATTCTTGTTGGGCATGTTTATCCAAACTTTCAAAACGCATAGTTTCCCCGAAAAATCGTAGCGGAATCATATCCGTTCGACCATTTCTATGTTTTACAAAATTAAGTTCAACAATCCCTTTTGCCATATCATTCGTATTCTCCCGTTCATAGTAATCTTCACGATAAAGCATTGCTACAATATCCGCATCTTGCTCAATAGAGCCTGATTCTCTTAGATCTGCCAACTGTGGAGTTTTATCAGCACGGGATTCTACTCCACGTGAAAGTTGAGATAATGCAATAATTGCAATTCCCAATTCTTTTGCTAACGCTTTTAAAGTACCAGTAATTTGGGTAAGCATTTGGTAACGATTTGCATTATAAGAACTTCCTAAAGAAATAATCTGAATATGATCAATAATCATTAATTGATAAGGATATTTCCTCATAATATTCCGAGCACGTGCTCTTAGCGTATTAAGAGGAATATTCCCCGTATCGTCAATAATAATATGAAGAGGATCCAAATCTCTCGCCGCATTCAGCAGATAAGTGGTTTCATCTTCATTCATTTGAGCCTTATTGATTTTTTCCAATGGGACTTTTGATTCAGCAGAAAGAAGTCTCATTGCTATTTCTTCTCCTGTCATCTCTAAAGAAAAAATCAACACTCCACATTTATTATCTTGATCTTGTGGTATATTTTGTAAAAATTTACGAGCAATATTTAAAGCAAAAGCGGTTTTTCCCATTCCTGCACGAGCTGCCAACACAATTAATGCACCACGAGATAGTCCGTTTGTTAATTCATCAATGTCATCATATCCTGTAGGTATACCCATCAGCGAATGCCCTGATGCCTCTCTCTGACGAATCATCTCTAAAGCCCGATTTAAATATTCACTCAAACGATGATATTCGGAAGTTTCCCGTTTAGTGATAATATTAAACATAAGACTGTCTGCTGTTTCGAGAATATGATCTACTTCATCTTCTCGTTTCATCGCCATATCAATAATTTGACGAGATGCGTTAATTAAAGAACGAAGTAAAGAATAATCTTTTAAAATCTTAATATGATAGTCTAAATTTGCCACAGACGCATAACGATCTACAAGATCAATTAACATATGTTGTCCACCAATAACCTGTAATGAATTGGATTTCGTTAAGGTATCGGTAACAGAAATAATATCGACAGGACGACTACGACTTTCTAAAGTAATGATAGATTGAAAAATAATTTGATGACTCGGATCATAAAAATCAGAATCATGAAGAGATTCCGTGATGGTATATAAAGCACGTTGATTGGAGAGAGCTGCCCCCAAAACAGCTTGTTCCGCCTCAGCTGAGTGAGGCGAAATAAGCATATTTTTTTCATTCATATAAATTCTCAGACAATTTATTACACTACGGTTTCAACAGTGATTTTCATATCAGCAGTAACACCTTCGTCTAATTTAATATGGAAAATATGTTCTCCTATTGTTTTGACATGCTGAATCACAACACGCTTTTTTTCAACAGAAAAACCTTGCTCTGCAATAAGAGTAACAATATCACTACTGGTAACAGAACCAAAAATTTTTCCTTCAACACTGGATTTTTTTTGAATCACTAAAGCAATCTGCTCTAATTTTTCTTTTAATTCTTGAGCAGATTCATACATTAGCTGAGCTTTTTTAGCTAAAGCCGCTTTTTTACGCTCTAAGTATTTTTCACGACTATGTGTTGCCATTTCCGCTAATTTTTGAGGAATCAAATAATTTCTACCATAACCGTCGCGTACCGTTTTTGTATCTCCAGCACGTCCTAGTCCAGGAATGTTTTCCAAAAGAATAACTTTCACAGGGATCTCCTTAATATATTTCTAATAAAATTGTAAACTAAAGACCGATGAAGCCGCATCCCGATGATAATAATCCATCCAAATATCAGATATCCCAATCCCCATACACATAATAAGAGGCAATAAGAAAAACTCTCCGGATACGATTACCATTATCGTCATCAATAATATACCGATTTCATAAGAAATAAAACTTTTTTTTAAAATATAAAGTATTATCGTAACTCCAAATCTCCAATAAAAAACAGCCGTATAAAAAGCTAAACATAAAAAAAATGCCGCTAAAGGATGATTATTATCAACATAACTGACAATAAAATAAGCTATTAATGTCCCGATCATTAGTAACAATTTATTATGGCTAAATTGTTTCATCATCCGGTAACGAAAACTTATAGGATGCTGGATATTTTCAAAAACAGCTACGATAAGTGCTGTTAATACAGCAGGCCAAATATTCCTAAAAAATACAATCGTATACCAAATTTCGGTAAGTAAATAAGTATATGATCCGGCATTTTCTTGAATATAAGGGTAAAGTAGATTATTTATCGAAACCCAGACTTCTTTTGTATAAGGAATATAAAACCACATTCCTACACTTAAAGATAAGAATCCTAAAAGATATAGTAAATTATTTTTCACTTTTTTTATAAAAAATATATATTGTCCTATCAATGTTAGTAAGCCAAAGCTTAAAAACAGGAAAGCGGCTGTCATCCATACAAAAATCACAAATTCCATAAACTCTCTTTCAATAAACCGTATAATGAGAAACTATCGTGCCGAAAAAGGTAACAATCCAATAATACGTGCTTTTTTTATTTCTTTTGCTAAAATCCTCTGGTATTTAGAACTGGTTCCAGTAATACGGCGGGGAACAATCTTCCCACTAGGCATCACAAATCTCTTTAAAAGCTCAATATTTTTATAATCTATCGTTGCAGGATCAATCTGATTAGTAGTAAACTTACAAACTTTTTTTGCAAAAAATGATTTTTTCTTTCCACCACCGGCATTATTGGGGCGAAAATTCCTATTATTAGTAGGTCTAGTATCTCTTCCTTCTTCTCTTTTAGGAGGACGAGATTCTCTTGAATCCATCGATTTATTTAAATCATCCAATGATGCACCAATATCTTCTAATTCTGGTATGATGTTCTGTTCTTCAGACATATTATTTCTCCGTAATTATCTCAATTTAAAAAGGTACGTCTTCGTCAAAAGGATCGTACTTATCCAAAGGGGCGTCGTTAAAATCCGTATTATCGTAGTAATCCTCTTCTTTTTTAGGTGATTCTGGACGAGGAACTTCTGGACGAGGAGCAGTTTGATTTGTATGAGCCTGCTGATTAGAACTTTGATTAGAACTTGATGAAGACAAAAACTCTACTCGTTCAGCAACAATCTCTACAACAGAACGTCTTGTTCCATCCTGGGCTGTCCAAGTTCGTTGTTCCAAACGACCATCCACAGCAACTTGTTTTCCTTTGCTTAGATACTGGCTTGCTGTTTCAGCTGCTTTATTCCATACAATAACGGTAAAAAACGATACGGAATCTTTACCATCCCGAGATGGTCGACCTCCTACAGCAATACCAAAACGTGCTACCGGAGCTCCACTAGGTGTGTACCGTAATTCTACATCATTGGATAAACGTCCAACTAGGATAACCCTATTAATATCCCATGCCATCTTAGGACTCCGATACTACCATATGACGGATAATTCCTTGGTCATATTTAATAGCTGCTTCAAAATCAGCCAATTGCTGAGGATTGGCATTAATATTAACAAAATAATAAAATGCTCGATGAAATTTTTCACGATTTTTTGAAATGGTATAGGCTAATTCTCGAACCCCCATTTTATCGTTTTCAGCCACAAGCTCCACTTGTGTTTTGTTGAGTGCTGTCTTAACACGTTCAACAACAGACGAATACTCAGCTTCTCTAAAAAGAAATGCTATTTCGTATTTTCTAGACATATTTCCTCCTTTCGGACCACGGCCCATATTCTAAAAAATATGGGAAGAAGGTCGAAAATAATAATAGACTAACTATTATAGCACATAAATAGAAATATTGTCAAGAATATTTCCCTCTTTGTTTCATTATAGTTATTATTTTATTATTAAAGAAAAATATAAACTAGATACTATATCATAAATAATCATTATTTTTATTTTGCAGACAACCTACCAATTGTAAGATAATATAAAATATTATTCTTTTCTATAAATTTATTGCAATCTAAGAAAAGATATGTTAAAATAATAAAATATATTTATCTTTAATTATTTTATGAAATTTGATAAATAAGGAATTGTTTATGCAACATCTAAAATTATTTCTTTCCGAAACAACAGCTCGTTTTCCTACAGATTGGATTCCTCACAAAAATAAAAAAACAACTCACCTCCAAAGCTCTAAAAAGTTTTCTCTAAAAACCAAAAACAAATCCTTACCTCTTCTATCACTAGCAATCGTTGTTACTACTTTATTGACAATCATTTTTTTTAATACGTACCCTGTTGTTAGTTTAAATAAAATCAACGTTGGTGATTCTCTCCTAACCGATCTTATTATTGATAAAGAAATTACACAAAATATCAACCGAAAAATAATAGAAAGTAAACAAGAGCTTCAAATGTTGGCAGAATCCACTCCTTTATCTTTTGCTTTCTATCGGATTCTTCCAGGAGAAAATCTTTCTTCTGTTGCCCAAAAATTCGGACTTACAATGGCAACCGTTTTATCACTTAACAGTTTGGATAATGCACATTCTCTTAGTGTCGGACAAAAAATATTACTTTCTACACGATCGGGTATTATTGTAAACACCACAAACAAAGAATCCATCCACACAATTGCAGAGCGTCATGGAATTTCAGCAGAAGAAACATCTTTGGTCAACGCTTTAGAAAATACAGAGATTCAAGAAGGAACAACCTTATTTCTTCCTAATGCTAATCTCAGTTTCAAAGCAATGGCAGAATTATTAGGTTTTGAATTTATCAATCCTGTTCCACAATATCGGAGAATTTCTTCCCAATACGGTTGGCGACGTCATCCTATTTTGAGACAACGTATTCTTCATAAAGGTATCGATTTTGCTGCACCGATAGGGACTCCTATTGTTGCTCCAAAAGAAGGACGAGTTGTTTCTGCCGGTTGGAATGGAAGTTTTGGATTACATACCGTGATTCGTCATAATAACGGTTTTACAACAGTCTATGCCCACCAATCAAAAATATTTGTTCAAGCCGGTCAATGGGTTACAACGGGTCAGCAGATTGGTGCTGTTGGAAATACAGGACGTTCTACAGGACCCCATCTCCATTTTGAACTTCACAAATATGGACAATCTCGTAACCCTCTCTACAATGGTTTACAGTTATAATATACAATATGATAAATTTTAATCAGCACCTAAACCGTAAGCAGACTAACTGTAAACGTTGGGATACGGTATACGAACAATATCAAGATGATCAACTTATTCCTATGGGTATTGCTGATATGGATTTTCCTAGCCCCCCTGAAGTTATTACCGCAATTCAAAACCGTCTCCAACACCCTTGTTTGGGCTATACTTATCCTAC
>JBOFNI010000336.1:0-6753 GCA_051658845.1 Brevinema sp.
CTAAGAATACAGTAATATGGATGCAATGGCCGGAATTACTGGTTTCCGATAGTGGTGATTTGAAAAATTACCTTAATCAAAATGGAAGTCGTTATTATAAAGTCGATCCTTTAGAGTATTATCAATCATTAACCGAAGACCAAAAACAAGGGGTAATTCGTTTATTTGGATTAAATAAAAAGTGGGCGATGGGTGAAGGGAGTGGTACTCTTAATAATCAAACAATAGAAGAAGCTTTAAAATCATCTCCAAAACCAAATATTATGTTGACAGCAACGAATCCTTATGGTGATAAAACAGATGGATTGATTGCAAAAGCGAAAGATAAATATGGGGATGGTTACGATTATTTCTTTAAAGGACATCCTGGCGATCACACAAAACCTTCAGATAAGTCTATTACAGTTTTTCCGTTCCCATTACCCATAGAACCTGTTTTATGGCTGTATGGTAAGGATATTTCTGTGATGGGTGGTTATGAATCATCTTTGTATATGAATGCTCCTAAAGACATTAAGAAATTTTTCTATCTTAAATCGGCAACTGATATTACAGTAGCTCCTTTGGATGTGATGTATCAGCAAGGTTTACTGGGTGAAGTAGAGTTTATTTAATAAAATATTCCTAAAAATATATTTCTTAAAAAAGACCATACTATTTTTATAGTATGGTCTTTTTTGATTATAGTTCTTGAAAATTGAATTTTTTGACCTTTTGCGTTATAATATAAAATACTAAAGAATCAAGGGAGTATTATGAGTTTAGAACATCAACATGGAGTTACCTCTTCTTATTTTGAAAATGAGTTGGAGACATCTTATTTGAATTATGCGTATAGTGTGATTACAGGAAGAGCAATCCCTGATTCTCGGGATGGGTTAAAACCGGTACACCGTAGGATTTTATTTTCGATGAATGAATTAGGGATTCATCATGATAAAAAAATGCGTAAATCTGCTCATATGGTTGGGGATGTCTTAGGAAAATACCACCCACACGGTGATTCTTCCGTTTATAATGCCGCTGTACGAATGGCACAAGATTTTTCTACTCGCTATCCCTTAATTATTGGGCAAGGAAATTTTGGTTCGATTGATAACGATCCCCCTGCGGCAATGCGTTATACTGAGTTAAAATTGTCAAAAGTTTCCCATTATATCTTAGAAGACCTCAAAAAAGATACGGTTGATTTTCGTACAACCTACGATGATTCTAATGAAGAGCCAATGGTTCTTCCCGGATTGTTTCCTCAATTACTCTGTAATGGAACTGAAGGAATAGCAGTCGGTTTTTCCACAGGGATTCCTCCTCATAATCTTAAAGAGATTGTTCATGCAACTTCTGCATACCTTGATAATAAAGATATTACCACCGATGAATTGATGAAATATATTCAAGGACCTGATTTTCCAACAGGAGGTCGGATTACAAATCGCTCTAATATTGCATCTATTTATCAGACGGGTAGAGGCTCTGTCCGTGTCGCCGGAGCTATGCACTGGGAAGAAAAAAAACAATCCCTAATTATTACGGAGATTCCTTATCAAACAATTAAATCACGGATTGTTTCCGAGATCGTCATGCTTATTGCCGACGAAAAAAGCAAGTATGTGAATACCTTACGCCACGTTAAAGAAGTACGGGATGAATCTTCCAAAGACGGAATGCGTATCGTTGTTGAGCTTGGTAAGACAGGGGATGAAAGTACTGCTAATAAAATTAAATCTATTTTATACAAAGAAACCCGTTTGGAAATTAATATTTCCGTCAATATGGTTGCCTTAGTCAATAACAGACCGGAATTAATGACTTTAAAGCAATTAATCGTTTCTTTTGCAGAACATCGAAGAGTTGTTTTGGATAGAAGACATCGCTTTGAAAAACGAAAAGCCGAAGAGCGTTTGCATATTGTCGACGGACTCTTGATTGCTCAAAACTCTATTGACGAGATCATTAAAACGATTCGTTCTTCTGAAGATACCAAAACAGCACAAGATGCGTTAATTCGACAATTTGCTCTTTCCGAGATTCAATCGAAAGCTATCTTGGAGATGAGATTGCAACGCTTAACATCGATGGAAGTAGAAAAACTGACCCTTGAAAAAAAAGAATTAGAAGAAACAATTCGCCGATTAAAAGAATTATTAGAAAATGCTTTATTAAGAGATGATTTAATCAAACAAGAGTTGACGGAAATGTGCAATGATCTTGGTGATGAACGGAAAACATTGTTTGGTAGTACCGATGCCGAACAATTAGATAATGAAGAATTTATCGAAAATAAACCGATGCATATTGCAATTTCTAATCAAGGTTATTTATTTGTCGAAATTGATCCTTCTAACAAAACAATGGGACGAGGAAGTAAGCGTACAGGAAATGCCACCGGTGGTCGGAAACTGGCAGAAGATGATTATATTATGGCTTCGGCAGCCTGCAATCTCAAAGACACGATTTTATTTTTCTCTTCAGATGGTAAAGCGTTCTCCATTAAAGGTTACGAAATATGTGGTTCGGATAGTGGCTCTCATGTTCGTCATGTCAATAGTGTCCCTCGTTTAGAAGCAATGCTAGGTAATATTGCTGCTGTTATGTTTGTCGCTCAATTTAAAGAAGATAATTTCGTCGTTTTTGCGACTAAGTACGGTCAAGGGGTACGAATTCCTCTTTCTCTTTTTAGTAATATCTCTCGAGCCGGAGTTATTGCTCTCAAATTAAAGATAGGCGATAAACTTGTTTCTGCACGAAAAACATCCGGAAACGATAAGCTTGTATTTGTAAAACGAAGAGGAAAAGGTTTTAAATTAGATGAAAAACTCTTTACTCCTCATAACAGAGGTGCTATGGGAGAGCGAGCGATTCGTGTTGAAGATGAGATGGATTCTGTGGTAGGTATGGTAGTTGATGAGCCTGAAAAAACGGTGTTATTTGTTTCTCAAATAGGACGAGGGCGACGGATTAGTTCTAAAGAGTTTTCTCAATTAAATAATCGAGGTGGTAAGGGTTACAAATTGGTCAATCTTCGAGATGGAGAATATGTTGTTGATTTTGCCTATGTCCAAGAAGAAGAGAGTGTTTTTGTGGTTAGTAGATTGGGGCAGAGAGCAACTCTAAGAGCCGGAGATATCACAAACTATGCTTCTCAGCTATTGGTAATGAAAGTTGATGACGAATTAACGGTATTGTCCGTTGTTCCTGAAGAAGATGAAGAACTAAAAGCTTCTAAAGCAATTACCGATGAGCAGAATCATGGGGAAGACTCTTTATATACCTAAATTATTTAAGGATAGATCATGACCAACAGTAATAATTTTCCTTTTTATTCTGTATTAAAAAACCTATTTCTTATAGGAAGTGATACTCTCGCTTATATTAGTAGTTTGTTTGTGGCGATTTATATCAGAAAGCTTCTTCCAAAGATTTTTCCTTATTTTGAATTTCCGGATTTTATTTTTCAAACTCATGTTACTCCGGAGATTCATATCCTATGGGTTATTTTAATTTTTGTTTTTATTTGGAATAATCTTTATCAAACTCGCTATTCTTTTTGGGAAGAGTTGTTTCTTATTTGGCAGTCTGTGATTATCGCTTGTTTAATTTCTTATTTATTTTTGTTTAATTTTGATATTGCTTATATTAGTAGGCTGGTTGTTTTTTTATTATTTGGTATTCAAGCGGTTATTCTTCCTTTATATCGTTTTATTTTAAAAAAAATTCTTTTTAAAATTTCTTTTTGGAAGAATCCGATGATTATTGTTTGTAAGGATGAGGATTTCTCTTATGCCTTACATGTCGCTCAGGTTTTTAAAAAGGATTTTTATCTTGGTTTTGTGCCTGTTGGATTTTTGATAGAAGATGCCGATGAAAAATTAACAACTGATCTTCCCGTTTTTCGAGATAAAACACAAATCCCCTTTCCTACGGCTCTTTGTATTGTGGGTGATTCTGTTAATGACCAACTTGCTTATTTTTACAGCCGTTATCGAAAAATTTATACAATCCCCCATACTCAAACTTTAGGTGTTAAAGGTTCCGGAGTCCAGTATTTATTTACAGAACGGTTATTTATTTTAAAAATTGAAAATAAACTTAACTCTTATTTTGCTCAGTTTATAAAAACAGCCATCGATCGAATCTTAGGGGGGGTGTTAGTCCTTTTATTATGTCCTCTCTTTTTAATGATTGCCTTGTTTATAAAAATTAAATCTCCGGGTTCTGTATTTTATCGACATGAGCGTGTTGGAAAAGGTGGGACAATATTCTATATGTGGAAATTTCGTACGATGTATCAGGATGCCGATCAAAGACTACAAGAATTATTAGAAAAAGATCCTATATTAAAGCAAGAATGGGATACCTATTTTAAATTAACAAACGATCCACGGATTACTCCTATTGGAAAATTTTTAAGAAGGTACAGTTTGGATGAATTTCCTCAGTTGTTTAATGTACTCACAGGGGAGATGAGTCTTGTTGGTCCAAGACCTTTTGTTTCAGGGGAGATTATAGAAGAAAATCCTGTCCTTGTCCCTTTATACGAACAAGTTAAACCTGGGCTTACGGGATTGTGGCAGGTAAGTGGACGAAATCAATTTAGTCGCTCAGAACGGATAGATATTGATATTTGGTACATTCAACATTGGAGTTTGAGTTTAGATTTATTAATTTTATTGAATACCCCTCTTGCTGTTTTATCTGCAAAAGGGGCAAGTTAATAATACTTAAATAAGGAGGCTATAAGTGAAAAATGTTATTCCTTTACTAATCTTAATGATCAGTATTTATAATCATCCTTTTACTCAAAATAACCGAATTGCAGTTCTCGTGAGTGGATCTTTTTGGTGTACCGAAGCGAATCTTGAAAAATTACTGGGTGTTGTCGATGTAGTTTCTGGTTATACCGGTGGTACAGAACCTGATCCTACTTATCAACAAGTTGCTTCTGGAAAAACATCTCATCGGGAAGCGGTGTATGTAGTATACGATCCGAATATTATTTCTTATCAACAGCTTCTTAATACCTTTCTTAGAACTATTGATCCTACAGAGAATAATCAAAAAGCGATCATTTATACGTCTTCTGAAGAGCAGCAGAAAATCGCACAGGATTTAATTAAAAGAATCCAAGATTCCAGTTATTTTAGTAAGAAAAATTTTTCTGTGGATATTCTTCCGATCACAACTTTTTATCCAGCTGAATCATACCATCAAAACTATGTGAAGAATAATCCTACACAATACAATTTCTATCGTTCTAAGGAACAACAACATATTACAAGAGTGTGGGATAAGGTTCCCCAATCTTTTTTGTTATCTGAGGAGGTATCAATGCCATATACAAGTAATCAAGGTATGGAAGAGAAGTTTGCCCAATTTGTCAAACCCTCTCAAAAAGAACTACAAGAACAATTAAGCCCTATTCAATATGCAGTTACACAACGTGATTCAACAGAGCCACCGTTTAAAAATGAATATGTTGACTATAAAGAACGGGGGATTTATGTTGATATTGTTTCCGGAGAACCTTTGTTTTCTTCACGGGATAAATTTGATTCCGGAACAGGGTGGCCTAGTTTTACCATTCCTATTGCCGAACATTTTATTGTAGAGAAAACGGATCTTGCCCTTTTTATGAAACGGACGGAAATTCGTTCCCGATATGCTGATTCTCATCTAGGTCATGTGTTTAATGATGGTCCTAATGGAGCATTACGTTATTGTATGAATAGTGCAGCACTGAGATTTATTCCTTACGATAAAATGGTTGAAGAAGGATATGGTGATTATCTTTCAATGGTCTAATTGATTGGATTTAATAATTGAGATAGTATAAAAAAGCGATGTTAGATAAACTATCTAGCATCGTTTTTTTAATAGATTGTGGGGATGATTTTATTTGATCTACTATTTTAGGTCTCTAATTTTTGAACCACGGAAACACTGTGCTGGGAATATGCCAATCGAGAGCGAAGTAGCGTTTTGATAGTTTTATCCCAGGCGCTGTTTGTTTCCGTTTGTAGCTTGATTGATAGAGTAAGTTGAATATCTTTAAGACGTCGTCTTGTCGTCCTAATTGATCACAGATTTGCGTATAATCCAAACCTTCTTCACAGTGTAAAAACAATACTTGATCTAAAAATTCATAATTTGGTAGTGATTGCTCATCTTCCTGATTGAGGCGTAATTCGGCACTAGGGGCACGATCAATAGTAGGACTTGGAATAATGTCTTTATCTGCTTGAAGATTAATATAACGACATAAAGCACGAACCTCTGTTTTAAGGAGATCAGCAATAGGAGCTAATCCTCCACACGTATCTCCATATAAGGTACAATAACCCATCGCAGCTTCTGTCTTGTTACTTGTTGCCAGCACTAAGGTATTGTCGGTGTTGGCTAAACTCATCACAATATTGCCTCTGATCCGTGCTTGGATATTTTCTTGCCATACCCCATCAGGTAAAAAAGACAATTCTTGTAAGAATTGTTCATGGAGTGTGGTAACAGGAATTTCTTTAAGAGGCACAGAGAGATTTTGGCAAACTTTCCGAGCTTCTTCCTGACTGAGTTTCGAGGAAAATTTAGAAGGGAGATAGACTGCCGATACCCGTTCCGAACCGATGGCTTGTACCGCTAAAGCAAGCACTAGTGCAGAATCGATTCCTCCACTTACCGATACGAGGATATTAGAAAAATTATTTTTAACGACATAATTTTGAATCCCTTGAGTAATCGATTGTAGTAAAATTTCTT
>JBOFNI010000337.1:0-17079 GCA_051658845.1 Brevinema sp.
TTAAATCATTGCGAAACCCCATTAAGGAATCGGAAAACAACGAAAATCCTGCATTACAGAATGCCGTTATTGCATGGAAAATTGAATAAAATACAGCATCTTCAAAAGGGAATATACGGGAGAATCGAGAAAATAAAATGATTGCCATAATCATTTCTACAACAAACGTAAATCCCAAAGCAAAGCCGAGGTAGTTGGTAAGGCTATTGTCATTAGAGGCACTAAGACTGCTTTTTGCGGAGATTTGGTTTGTGAGGGAAAGTTTTCTTCCCAATAAGCTTACCATTGTCGTTGTGATGGTTACTAATCCCAAGGAACCGATCTGAACCAAACACATAATAATCAACTGTCCAAAACGGGAAAAGTAAGTAGCTGTATCGACCACAATAAGACCTGTTACACATACCGCAGATACGGCAGTAAAAAACGCATCGACTAAACTGAGGTTAGGGATATGCATAGGAGTAGATATAGGGAGCATTAAGAGTACAGTCCCTACGGCAATAACCAACAAAAAAGATAGAGTAATAAGAAGACGGTAACTGATATGGATTTTTCTGAATATGGTAAAAAGACGTTTGAGATTTTGATAAAGATAAATAGATAAAATACTTAAGGTAATAGAATTAATAAACGTTTGTAATTGGTAAGTATTATCGATAATAAAAATTTTTAGGTTGGAAGCGTTGATAAAAATAATCCAAAATCCGGCTAGAAAAAGTGTTGTGATAATGGCAGTATCTTTAATGTAATGGTAACGAATAATTTCTGTGATCATATGGATGATAATAAAAATTAAACAAATATTAAGGTAGGTCATAATGTGAGGGATAAATCCCCCAAGTATTCCTTGAATAAGAAAGAATATTGTAATACTTAAAGCAGAAATACGTAGGGTAGATAATATATTAAAGATCGGTAAGAGTAAATGCACACAAATCTCCTTAAATTCACCTTAAACTATTCTAATATTATAGCATAAATTTTATAATATTCATAGATTATGATCTGATTTTACGAAATTACGATTATTAAGAGTATCCCCATTGGATATTTTGTTATAAGTTTTAAAATAAAATACATAGCGATAAATTCCTTTATAGGGGCTATGAATAGCCTATGAGATTTATCGTTAATAAAAGTAAATTCTTAAATAATAAGCAAAAAACCTTGAAAAACAAAGAATAGTATTGTATAATTAAAATATAGATGTTTATAAAAACTTTATGGAGGTACTTATGTCCGATACTTTTAACAAAGTAAAAGAACTTATTGTAGATAAACTAAGTGTCAGTGCGGCTGATGTTACAGAAAATGCATCTTTTATCGAAGATCTTGGTGCAGATTCTTTGGACATCGTTGATTTTGTAATGGCTCTTGAAGAAGAGTTTGGAATAGATATTCCAGACGAAGAGGCTCAAAAAATTAAAACAGTAAAAGATGCTGTTGATTTTATTGATCAAAACAGCTAATGTACTGTTGAGTTAAATCTATAAAAAAGGTGGGCCTTATTTGGTCCATTTTTTTTATCATATAATTTTAAATTAGTACTAATAAACGCTTAAAAATTAATATCTAGGTAGAAATAAAAAGCTAGGGATATAGAATGCTAAAAGTAGTAAAAGCAAAAACAGTATATGATAATAATGTGAGATATTATCGTATCGATCAATTAACAAATATACAAGCAGGTACTTTTTATATTGGAGAAACATATTTTGGAGAAGATATTGTCAAAATATCCTGTCATAAAGTTTTAGAAATTTCTCTGGAGCAATGGAACGATATGACTAAACTTTCTGATAAAAAAGGGATAAAAAAATCGCACTTTTCTTTTGAGCCAAGACTATTGAGAAAAGCCTTAGAACAGGATATTTCCAGTAGTTTACAAAATATTGAATTAGCAAAAACATATCGAGGGATTATTGAACAAAAAATTAAAGAACATCATGTTGATATGAGGGTCGTCGATTTACATTATACGTTGGCAAAAGACCGTCTTATTTGTATGTATCGATCACCTGGTCGTGTTGATTTTAGGAACTTGGTCAGAGAATTAGGGTATTTGTTGAAGCAAAGGATAGATCTTTTTCAGATTTCGATGCAGAAACACTTTCTTGGAGAAGTAGGCTCTTGTGGTAACTGTCTTTGTTGTACGACTTTTATTTCTAATTATTCCGATCAAAAAATATGCTATATGGATTCAATTCCAAAAATTTCTAAAAATATAGGACAGTGCGGTAACTTAAAATGTTGCCTTGCTTTTGAAGATAGTCGGGGGGAGTATGGATCAGCAGGATAATGTATATTTCCTAGTAGGGGTAAAACTTCCTCAAGATAATGAAAAAATCACTCAAGAATCCATGGAAGAATTAAAAAGTCTTGTAAAAACAGCTGGAGGGATGGTAGTCGGTAGTTTGATCCAAAACAGATCACGGATCGATCCAGTGTCTTATATTGGTAAAGGGAAGCTCCAAGAAATTGATTTTTTGTTTGATAAAAAAGAAGATCAACATGCAGCTGTTATTTTTAATGCAGCACTTAGTCCTGCTCAGGTTAGAAATATTGAAGAAATTTTAGAATGTCGAGTGATTACGAGAACGGAATTAATTTTAGATATTTTTGCTCTTCGAGCTCAATCTCAAATCGCAAAACTTCAGATCGAAACAGCACAGCTGTCCTATTTATTACCAAGATTGGTCGGTCAAGGAGCATCTTTATCCCGTACTGGTGGCGGTATTGGTACGAGAGGACCAGGAGAAACAAAATTAGAGACAGACCGTCGAAAAATTAATAAAAGAATTTCCGTTCTAAAAAAAGAATTAAAACGCTTAGAATATGCTTCTCAAGAACGTCGTAAACGTCGTAATGATGTTTTTAAAGTAGCTGTTGCTGGATATACCAACGCCGGTAAATCATCGTTGGCTAGTTTACTTACTCAAAATACTCTATTAGCGGAAGATAAGTTATTTTCAACAATTGACACCTCAACACGTAAACTTAAGCTCGGTGGTTATACGGCTTTATTAACTGATACGGTAGGGTTTATTCGTGATATTCCTCATGAACTGGTAGAAAGTTTTAAATCGACCTTAGCGGAAACAATCAATGCGGATTTAATTCTTCATGTGGTCGACGCATCTTCGGAGTTTTATAAGGATAAAATTCAGACGGTAGAACTATTATTTGAAGAGATTGGTACAGAAGCTCCGATACAGTTAGTGTTTAACAAAATTGATCTCCTCAACGAAACTCAAATTTTGGATTTAAAAATACAATATCCTGAAGCGTTATTTATGTCTTCTTATAATCTTCAAGGAGTAGATAATCTAAAATCTATCCTCCAAGAAAAAACAGAAGAATTTATGAAGTTATCAGGGCAGAATACTCCTCACTGGATTGTCAAATCTTAAGAATATGATTTATAAAATATATTAATATAGAAGATTTGTTTTATTAATATGATTAAATCCCAAAGCAAACATTTATCAATAATTTATTTAGTAAAAGCACTTAAGATTTCAGAACTGATTTTCCGATTTATTTGATAGGATAGTTTGATACAGTTATCTCAATAAGGGAGTCAATAATGAAAAATAAAATCCTATATTTCCTTTTATATCTGGTTTTTGTAGTCCCTGTATATGCTTTAGACCAAGCGACGTTCAAAGTGGGAAAAAGTTTTTTTGAACGGGGATTGTATACGGAAGCAGAACGTCGATTTCTCGATATTGTAAGAAAATATCCTGATTCTCCTCTTTATCATCAATCATTATTTTATTTAGGTCAGACTTACGCTCATTTAGGTAAGTATAAACCGGCACTTCAATACTATAAATTATTGCTTACTAAATCAAAAACAATTAAAGAAAAACAGAGAGCCTTGCTTGGGATCGCAAAAAGTTGGCTTCAAATAGGGGAGCATGGTAAGGCAGGAGATTTCTATTCATTTTTTGTAACAGAATATCCAGAATCCGAGTATGCTCCGGCAGCCTTATTTTTTGCTGGGATTGCTCGAGAAAGAGATAACGACACTCCTGCTGCTATCGAAAAATATCGTGCTGTACTCAATGAATACCCTGATTCAGAATATTATGCCAAAGCGATTGAAAAAATTGCTGTTCTCGATCGGGCAACCCCAGAATCCTTATGGGAATATAATAATGTGCCAAAGGAAAATATTTGGGAACCCAGTTTTGAGCGTACCGATTTAAAAGCTCAATCAACGGAAGGTATAACTGATACTCCTCAACAAGTAATGCGTATTGTTCCTGATACAACACTACAAGCTATTGCACCTCAAGTGATTACCCAGTTTATTCAAACTCCTATTGTGATTACACAGATGATTGAAAGTCCTCCTCAAATTATTACGCAAGCACCGATGATCATTACACAGACTTCTCCGGTTATTACCCAAACAATTACGCAAGTTGTTACCCAGCAGAATTTAGGTAATAATACATCTCACAGTGATGAGCTTTATCTTACTGATATTGTTCAGCAAAAAGATGGAGTCTTTATTCCTGTAATGACGGCAGAGCAGAAACAAAAACAACAAGAACTAGAACGGTATAAAAAGATTTGGGAAGAAGAATACCAATTAAAAATGAAAGAGCAAGAATTGCAAAAGGCAAAACAGGATGTTAAAGATTTAGCACAATTATCTGAGGATAAAGCAGCAGTGTTGGATGTGAAGGAAAAATCTTTAAAAGAACAACAAGATCGAATCCATAATAATATTTATTATCAGCTAAATACGATACAAAGGGAGACAAATTCTCAAGTCTTTAATTCTGCTCCTCTATTTACCCAACCGGCAGTTCCTCCATCCCAACCGACTCCTCAGATGATTCCAACAGAAACTCCAATGATAGGGCAAGAGGATGAAACTGCTGAGGAATATAATGATTATCCTTATGATTATTACGGATATGATGATTATGAAGAAATGTAAAATTCAGAGTATATGATGATAAAAAAAAGAAATAATCTTCCCAAAGTATGTATTGCCTTCATGTTGATTTTCTCTCTTAGTTATACCCAAGAAGAACGAATGATTCAATTTCGATCGGGATCCTTACAAGCTTCTGTTGATATTTATCGTGGAAACTTTAGTGTTTTTGATGTGGATCAATTAGAGCTGGATTTTGTTTCTTTATTGTTTGGTGGTTATACCAGTCCTTCTTCTTTCTTTAAAATTTTTATTGATCGTACGCCTTATACCTTAGACCAAATGCAAGCGGTTTACCCTTTAGGGGTAAGCTTAGGTTCTCAAATCGATGCGGTATTTTTGGCAAATGACGATATTCAAGTAGAAACAGCTTTTTTCTCTTTAGACTTGCTCAACAATGGAGATTTGAATTCTCTTGGTTTGGTTATTAATGTCTCTAATATGTCTTTAGAACGAACTCGTCAAGTGGGAATAAAAATCATGTTAGATACTGATATCGGTGAACTAAGAAATGATCCCTTAATCTATCTTCCTGACGGTGTTAAGATTTCTAATGCTTTGATCTTTAGAAGTAATGAGATTCCTCCGTTTTTATTTATAGGACAAAAAAATATTGCTGAAACCCGACCTATAGGAAAAGGGTTTTATCTTTACCCATATATTTCCCAAAATATTCCCTCTTCAATGCTTGTTGCTAACTGGCGAAGAATTTCCGAACAGGGTTGGGGTGTTGGAGATATTAACCCTTCTTTTGCTTATGGAAAGGACAATACAAAGGATGTCGGTATATCCCTATGTTTTGGTAATTTTGTTTTAGCTCCTGAACAATCGGAGCATGTAGGTTTTGTTATTTCTAAACAACATACGGATGTTTGGCCTGTTTTACAAGAAGAATCCGTTTCTCAAGGAGTACTAAATACAGATCGATTTGAGGTGGAAGAACTGTTAAAATATAATTCTGGCAATATTCAAACCAATCCTTTTCGACAGCAAAGAGAACGGTATCGGCAGATACAGTTAGGGTATCTTCAAGATACTACCATTTCTCCTAGAGTGCAACAACGGTTTCAATCTATTTCAAATTTAGTGGCGGATGATCAGGTTTGGAAATATTTATATCAATTAAATTGGAGTATTGAATCCAAATCGAAAGACCTAGAACAAGTTCTCAACCAAAACGAGCCACCAAATAATCGTACGAATAATATTATCGAGAAAATATTTACTCAATAAATTGAGTAATAAATAAGAGAATATTTCCTATATTCTCTTATTTTTTTTAGTGAGAAACCGATAAAAGCTACAGTGATAAAAAAATAATGAAGGTTATGAACATGGCTCTTTTTGATTCTGTTAATCATCTCTATCAAAGACTTGACACGGAAAACTTAGATATTCATTCTACTCAACAGGTACTTGCTGATATCGTGACAATTGGAAGAAATAATAATAAATTACGAATTATTACTCAGTTTATTGTTATTTTAGAATCATTAGCAAGAAATTATGAATACGATGAAGCACAAGTAATTGCAGAAGTTAAAACGATGATCAAAAATTCTTTATCGCTGATTATTCAAATGGTAGAGGGTACGATTTCTAATATAGAGGGAGCCCGTCAGATTGAGCAGTTAATTCAAGAATCTAAAACCTTATTGGTGAAAAAGTTAGAGGATGATCCTTTTCTTTTTGATGAAAATATTCTTTTACAGCTTGCTTATGATTTAGCAAAAGATAGTACAGTGATTGCTGATCTTTTTAAAACACCGATCTTAGTAAACAATACCAAACAATATTACGATACTTTGAACTATTATCTCAAAAAATTGCAAGAAAGTATTTCCTTTATAGGGATTAAATCTTTAGAAGATTTAATTATGCATTTTTCTAGTTTTGTCGATAGAGAATACCAAAGTCATCAATTTTCTGAGCTGGGTTCCCATGCTGATTTTTTATTAGTGTTAGAGTATTTAAAAAACACAGCTCATTATCTCCAAGAAAATTATCGTAATAAAGATAGGTTAATTGAATATTTCAAATCTCATGATAATTTACAAAAACGTCTACAAAAACTTTCACAACAGAGAGAAATAAAAACAGATTATCAACAATCAGTGATTCTAAGTGATGAGGAAATTGCAGTATTAATGAGTGATGACTATTCGTTGGAGATGGTTTCTTTTGATGATGTGTCGGCTCCAGATCAATTAAAGATAGAGCAAGAAACAGTAGTCCCAAAGAGTGTTCCTTCAGTGGCAATCCAACAGGAAGAGTACCAGAATCTTGTCAAAAATTCTCTAAAAACCAAACCTTTAGAAATTGCACAGATTTTTGAAGCGGATTTGATCCGTTATATTGGGCGGTTATTTCATAAACAAGAGTTGTTAATTGATCAGCTTTCCGAAGAAAAACAGGTGGAATTTGCTGATGATTTGGCAGAGATTAACACACTTACGACAGGCATTAAAAAAACACTTTTTGATACTTACTATATCAGTGTAGAAAAATTATTTGGTAACGAGTTGCGTGAATTTATTCATCATGAAGTTAAAGAATTAGGTAAAAAAATCCGTCTTGGTATCCGAGGAGAACGTAGTGAATTATTAGTACAGGATAGTGAATTTATTAAAGATTTGGTGTTTCGTTTGGTAAAAAACTCTCTTCACTATAGTTTAGAACAGGTATTTAGAAGAAGAGCAACGGATAAAAATGAAACAGCTTGGTTATTAATTGAGTTTGAAGATGCTGCAGATACGTTTGATATTTATATTCGGGATGATGGGAGAGGCTTGATAATGGATCAAATGCAAATCCATGAGATCCAAGATCAGATCATAAATCGTGGTGGGACGATGGATATTGATGCGATGGATAACGAGTATTTAAAAATTCATATACAATTACCGATGAAACGGATCTTTGTTAATTGTTTGGCGGTACAGATCGGTAATGTTAATATTCTAATCCCTGATCGTTGTATCCATAAAGTAGTAAATCCTAAAGAAATCTTAGTATTTCAAAAAGATCAACATTATTTGGGTCAGGTTCATTTATCGACTCTCTTAGGATTAGATCATACTGTTGCCAATCTATTTGTTGTCTGTGAGTTTGGAGTGCATAAAATTCTATTTGGCGTTGAAAGTGTCCTCTATCATGTCGAAGCAATTGTAGAAGATGTTGATACAGCATTAATTTCTGGAGTTGATCGAGTGACGATTTTGAAAGACGGTTCGATTGGGTTTATTGTTAATGAAAAAGCAATTTATCAAATGGCAAAAGATTTAATTCTAAAACGCTAACACTTCAAATGATTTTCTAAATAGATTAAACCAAAAATAAAAAGAGTGGCATTATTATCGGTGTTGGATTCTACGATAAAATTTATATAATTGAGGTGTTTATGTTAATTGTACCTTTTCGTCTGCATAATACATGGCTAGGATTGGATATTGAAGTGGTAAAAGGGGTAGAATCTTGTGGTAAAATGTCATTAATGCCAAATGTACAAGTTCCACTTACGGGTTTGATGCAGAAAAATGGGAGAATATTACCGATATGGTCGCTATTTCCTATGGTAAACGGTAAACGTGATGATGTTAAACAATGTGTTTATTATATTGAAACAATTATTCAACACAAATCAATTGCACTTCCTGCACATGAAATCCTACCTGTTGCGACAGCAATTAATAGCTGGGTACCTATTTTTAAATATGGATTAAAATTATACCGTTCTTTAGATAAAAAATCCCCTACCTACGTACATTCTGTACAAGAAGAGAGTTCCCCTCGTGAAGAACACTCTACAAAAGGATTTCGCTTAGAGGAAATTTATTAAATAAATTTATTTAATAACCCACCTTTTGGTATCATTCAACTGGGAAGTATTAATATGTTGGATTTTTTGAAATTCTTTCATTAATATTTCTCTTACATCAAATCCCAAAAGTTGAATATTTTGGGCATTGTCTTTAATCATTGTATAAGAATCTCCACCGTTAAATATCCAGTCGGATACCATTACTTTGTAGATTTTATCATGTGCAAGGTGTTCCCCTTGAATTTTAATAGAAGAAATACTTCCATCTGGTTCGATAATAACTTCGGTATCTTTGGATATTTGTAAAAATCCTCCTGTATCATAGACGGCATTTGCTGAATGTGTAAGGATTTCTTTGATGATATTTCCAGGGGCTTCAAAATAAACTACAGTATTATCAAAAGGATGGATCTCATACATTGTGCCAAGAGTAATATTTCCGCCAATTAAAGGTGCGCGGATACCTCCTGAGTTGAGCATAAGAATATCAATATTTCTATCCGAAAATGCGTTAAGTACAGTGTCGGCAATAAAATTGCCCAATATCGTTGATTGAGAGCGGATATTTTCATCACTGATACTTTCTGAAATAGTTGCTAATACTTGTCCCATATTCTGATCCACAAGTCCTTTTTTTGATTCGATATAATCAAGGACGAGAAGGTCAGCAGGAACATTTTTGATTGGTATTGCTTGATAAGTATAGGAGCGGATATTATTTTTTTCGTCAATCCTTAAATCCAACTTTCCTAATTCTTGAATATTATTATTTAATTGTACGATTAGGGTATTGTTGATCTTGTGGGGTTGTTCCAAATAAGTATGGGAGTGCCCTCCTATAATGATATCAAAAACATTGGGGAAAGTTTGGGCAATTTCTTTGTCTAATTCATATCCGGAATGAGATACTAAAATCAGAAGATCGTTTGTTGTTAAGGAAGAGTTGTCGAGAATATTTGATAAAGCACTAAATTCTTCTTGTACAGTGAATTGACCAGCTTGATCTTTGTGCGTATAGACTTCATGAGAAGTAAGTAGTCCCAAAAAACCGATACTTTTTCCGTTAATATTAGTAGTAAAATAGGGAGGCATAATCGCCTTTGCTGTATCTTTTTCGTAGGCATTAGCGGTGATAGTAGGAAAGTTACGAGCGTTAATAATATTATAAGCTTGATCGAGTCCAAAATCAAATTCATGATTGCCCAATACAGCTAAATCAAAATCCGATAAATTTAAGATATCGGTCGAATCCATTCCTTGATAAACGATCGAAAACGCCGACCCTGTAACGGCGTCTCCCCCATGAATAGCAAGAATGTTGGATTGTTCTGATTTATATTTTTTAATCAAATATGCCAACTGTGCTGACCCTCCATTTGTCGAGCCGTCTTTGGCAATAAAAGGATAGTGTTTTGAATGAGTGTCGTTAATATGGAGAAGGGTAATTTCTGTTTGTTGTTTTGTACAAGATATGGTATAAAATAACAGAATAATAAAAAATATTTTCATGAGATACCTCTCGTTATGGAAGATTTTTTAAACGTTCGTTTAGTCTGTCAATTTCTTGTTGAGCAGCTTCTGAAGTTTCAAGAGAATAAGCCATCCGTCGCCGATAAAAAGAATATTCAGGTGGGAAAGGCACAGCAGAAAGGGATTGAATCAGTAAATTATATTCCATACTAAAAAGTTTTGCTTTATCAGAATCTGCTTTAAGGGCTTGTTTTGCTAAAGATAGTAGCCTGGTTTCACTTTTTTTGAAAAGTTTTGTGTAGAATTTTTCGGAATCTTTTAGTTGTTTGATATTGGTTATCATAAAAAGAGAAACACTTAATTTTACTAAGTCTGTTTCGATAAGATATTGTTTATTTTCAATAAATTGTGTAGTACTAGGATTTAAAAGATCTAATGGTGGAATAATAAATTCATAGTCATCCGTTAGTTGGATGGTTTTGTCAGGAAGAGGGATTGTGATCAAGGGTTCTCTGGTATTAGGTTGGTAAAGATGTTTTTTAAAATTTTGTTGTAAATTCAATAGTTCTGTTGAGAGTGTGTTCTGAGCAAAAGTCGGTATCGTAATGAGAAGTATCCAAAGAAAATATTTCATCTATTTATCCTTAATAAAGTGATTGTTTATTTATTATATCATAAAAACAAAAAATTGTAAATATTGAAAAGTTGCGTATAATGCAAATATTTATTATATTATGAAAAGAGATTTTAAATTTTAAGGAGTCTGCAATGAAAGCAAAAAAAGGTGATGCCGTTAAAGTCCATTATAAAGGAAGTCTATCAGACGGTTCGGTATTTGATAGTTCTGAAGGAAAAGAACCGTTAGGCTTTGTTTTGGGTCAAGGTCATGTGATACCAGGATTTGATAAAGGTGTTGAGGGGATGGAGATTGGAGAAAGTAAAACAATTCATATTCTTTGTGATGATGCTTATGGCAAAGTTGTTGATGATGCGGTGGTTGAAATCCCTGCTGGTCAACGTTTGGTATTATTACATCCAAGTTCCGGAGAACCGATGCCTGTAACCATTGTATCTGCGGAAAATGGTGTGTTAACCCTTAATGGGAATCATCCTTTAGCAGGGCAAGATCTGACTTTTGATCTTACTTTAGATTCGATTGGAGAAATTGATGAAGAAGAAAAAGGGCATGAGTGTCGTTGTGGTTGTGAACATTAATTATTAATTAAAAAAATCCCCTATTTTGGGGATTTTTTTATGGGAAGTGGATCTTTAATAGACTCTATTATCTAAAAATTCATTCCTATACTGGTACCGTAAAAGAGGCTAAACCCATGAAGGATATAACGCGAGGAATCTTCTCGTCGTGTGTCAATATTGGCTCCGGCATCAAGACCGAGGATGAGGGCATTTCTTTTTGAAAAGTAATAATAGTAACGAATAGAAAGTTCCGAACCCCACGTATTTTTCTGTTTATGATCTTTAAAGGTGAATTTTTTATGCCAAACGCCAATATCGAAATTAATATTAAAAATTAATTTTAAGGCATGATTACCACGAGAAAGCCCATAACCACCTCCTACAGCTAATCCTGTCGTTAAATGATTTCGAAATTGCACACTGGAATTTTTTAACTGATCTTCTAAGGGGGAAGGTATTAAGGGATACCCAACTCTAACTCCGGTATAGAAAAATCCTGTGGGAGAACCAAAAAGAAATTCTAAGATTGTCATAGTAATAGGAAGTGATTTTTCGTATTTATTTTTTCCTAAGATAATATGATAATTGGCAATTCTATTCACGATACTAAATTCAAATTGATCTGATTCGCTATGGTTTTGTTGGGCAGATAAGATAATAGGTAGGAATAGAAAAAAAATTAATAATTGTTTCATAATCCCTCCTTTCTTTTAATAAATATAATGAAAAAATAAGATAAAAACAAAAAAAAACAGATCCTTAAAAGATCTGTTTTTTTTTGAATAACTAAATTTTGCTATTTTTTTAAAAGACTAGCAAAAGGATTATGAGTTACTTGTCCTGAATGATTTTTTTTCGGTTGAGGATTTTGAGGCTTGTTCTGTGGTGCTTGTTTTTTGACTTTTTCTCCTCTATTAGTTTTCATCGAAAGACCAATCCGCTTACGTTTTTCGTCAATATCAATAATATGAGCGGTAATAATATCTCCGGCTTTAACGACATCCATAGGGTGTTCTACAAAACTATCGCTCATTTCCGATAAATGCAACAAAGCTGTTTCTTTGATTCCAAGATCAACAAAAGCTCCAAAATCGACAACATTTTTAATTTTTCCGGTTATACTCATTCCTACACGAAGATCTTCAAAAATCTGAACCCCTTTCTGCATAATCGGACCGGGATAATCTTCTCGAGGGTCTCGTGCTGGTTTTTTTAGTTCGGAAATAATATCTTCGATCGTAGTTTTCCCTACTTGGTATTTTTGACACCATTCGTCAATCTTTGTTTTTGGGACATCTTGATCCAGTGTTTGAAGAATTGCTCGAGCCAGTTCGTAATTTTCTGGATGTACCCAAGTATTATCTAGAGGTTCTTGAGATTCTAATACTTTTAAAAATCCAGCGGATTGTTCAAATGTTTTATCTCCCATTCCCGGTATTTTAAGAAGATCCATTCTACTGGTAAAAGTTCCGTTTTTATCACGATAAGAAGTGATTTTTTTTGCTAAGTTTGTTTTGATTCCGGAAACATATCTTAGTAGAGAATAAGAAGCGGTATTGAGATTGACACCAACACGATTAACAACTGATTCTACGGTTTCATCGAGAGAATCACTTAATGCAGTTTGATTGAGATCATGCTGATATAATCCCACACCGATGGATTTTGGATCGATTTTTACTAATTCTGCCAAAGGATCAAGAAGGCGACGACCGATAGAAATAGCCCCTCGAATACTAACATCGAGGTCAGGAAATTCTTCTTTAGCGATTGGAGAAGCGGAATAAACACTAGCACCATCTTCTGCAACTACGGTAAAAGGAATATCGATTTTAAATTCAGATAAGGTTTTAGCGACCATTTCTTGGACTTCATAAGACCCTGTACCGTTTCCAATAGCAATTAATTCAATATGATGTTTTTGGATTGCTGTAGCAATCAGCTTCTGTGATTCGCTTTCCGATTTGTGTTGATAAAAGGTAAAATCTGATAGGTATTTGCCATTTTCGTCAAGAGCGGTTACTTTTGTTCCTGTACGGATTCCTGGATCAAATGCTAAAATACGGGTTCGTTTTATTGGAGCCTGCAACAGTAAATTTTGTAGATTAGAAGCAAAAAGAGAAATTCCATGTTTGTCTGCATCTGCCGTAAAATTTGAGCGAATTTCTCTAAGAACAGCCGGCATTAATAATCTTTTTAATCCGTCAACGATTGCTTCTTTATGATAAGAATTGGATATTTGATAACGAGTCAGAACGGTATTGAAAACAGATTCTTCTTCAATATGAATTTTGACTTCAAGTTCTTTTTCGATTTCTCCTCGGTTGATTGCTAAAATGTGATGAGCTTTAACATGGGAAAGGGGGCTTTTGTAATTGTAGTACATTCCGTATACGCTAGTTTCCGGATCTTTATTGCCGGATACATCTAATTGTCCGTGTTTGATGGTATATTCCCTAACGGTAGTTCTATTTTCGGTGTCTTGGGAGATACGCTCCGCAATAATATCCATAGCTCCTTGGAGTGCTTGCTCCGTTGTAAGAATTTCTTCATTTAAAAATGTATTGGCGTGGCTTATCAGTTGTTCATCTGTAGCACTACTTAACATTAATTCTGCAAGTGGTTCTAATCCTGCTTCTACAGCTTTCATACCACGTGTTTTTTTCTTTTTTTTGTAGGGAGCATAAAGATCTTCTAATTCTGTTTGAGTAGAACAAGAATTAATATTGTGTAATAATTCTTCGGAGAGAAGTCCTTGATTAAAAATTGCTTTAACAATTTCGATTCGTCGTGTTTCCAAATTGGTTAGAGATTTATTAAGATGTTCAATAGCTCTGATTTCTGTTTCATCCAAATTGCCTGTTTTTTCTTTTCGGTAGCGGGCAATAAAGGGTACGGTACAGTCTTCGGCAAATAAATCCAATGTTGCTTGGATTTTTGGTTTTGTAATATTAAGTGTCTCTACTAATTGAGAAAGGATTTGTTCCTTATCAATATCAAGAGCATCAATAAATTCTTGTGTCAACGGTATCTCCAAAATTTTCTTAGAATCCCTATACTTTGTAGAGCTAATAAGATTATGAGCTCTACAAAAACCCAGTCTACAAAACTCATCATAGGGAACTGTTAATATTATAAAAGAAAAATTTCTTTGTGTAAAGGTAGAATAAAAAATTTTTTTTGTCAATTTTTATCACACAATAAAAATTTCTTAGAATTGTATTCCGAAACTAAGTCCATAATTCATCATATGAAAAAAAGTAACCTGATTTTGTAATCCCAAATAAAAAGGATCTCCACTAAAAGGGCTGTATAGATATCCTAAATGAAACCCTAGGTTTAGACCGATATGTTTTTTGAAATTGTAATAAAAAATAGTATTGATTTCTACCCCAATATTAAAAAAACGTTCGGTAGTAGATTGGAGAGAGATAAAGGGATTGTTAACCGCTCCTTCAAATACGATACCTCCGTTTAAAGCCACGTGCCAGCCAATATCGTTTGTTCTCCAATCATGGAGAATGCCTCCTAGTCCGAGAAGGAATCCTAATTTGGTACTTTCCATGTGGATCACAGGAAGTATTACAGAGATAGGAATTTTAGATTCACCGAGGAAAAACGAAGATCGAAATTGAGCGTAGAGATATATTTTATTGTATCCAATAGGGATTCGTCCATCCAAAATCAACCACATTGTTGGAAGAGTATGATGAGGACTTCCACTATTAGGGAGAGTACTGACTCCTCCAAAAATGGTATAAATAGAAATATAAGGGGGGGGAAGCTGCTTGTCTGTTTGACTATATCCTGCTGTACTGATGAGAAAAACAAATAAGAGAGTGTATATATTTTTCATAAATTTTCTTCAATGTTTTATATTATAAAGTTTTTTTGTTTTTTTTTCAAGCATTAATAATAATTCCTAATGATCGTTGATTTTTTGTTGTTAGTATGGTATGATAATAAATAAAGGAGCTTGATTAATGAAAAAACAATTCTTATTATTTGTTATATTATTGTTTGGTTTTTGTATTCAAAAAAACGAATCACCAAAGATTGTAACGGGTATTGCCCCTATTGCAATGCTAATCCAACAAATTAGTGGTATATCGACAATAAACCTTATTCCCGATAATGCTGATCCACATAACTTTCAATTAAAACCATCGGATGCTATGGTATTATCAAAAGCAGATTTAATTGTGGTATTGGATGATCATATTGATGGGTATCTTTTTCATTCACCACAATATTTGTTAGATAATAAGGATCATAACCTAGATCAAAATCCTCATGTTTGGGTTTCTTACGTTCATCTCAGAAAGTTAGCGGATTCCGTATTGGAGATTCTTATTCGTCAGTATCCTGCTGATCAATCGTTATTTATCGAAAATCATCAACTCTTAATCCAAGAGCTGGCAGCAAGTTTTCAGCGTGTTAGGGATATACGACAAAGTATCAAACGTCCCCTTTATGTCGTGCAACGTCATCATGTCTGGGACTACTTACTTCAAGAATTGGATATTGAATTACTGGATACCTTAGAGGAATCAGAGGGGGTTTCTTTAAAAAAGGTTGCTACCATAATCAACAAAATCAACCATCTTAATAGTAGTGAGGATATTGTTTTAATTGATGATGCTTTTAGTCATTATTCGAGTGCACTGACCCGTATTGCAGAAGAAACAGGTTTGGAAATTTTACCGTTTAATCCGATGATTAGTCCGGACGGTCGTGTTGTTTCCCTATTAGAGTATTATAGCATGCTTTTATTAGATCATTTTCGATAAATTTACACACTAGAGGAATTGGGGAATTTCTCTATGGACTATCGTATGAAATTAGATGATGTTTATATTAAAAAACTGATTAATAACTATAAAACAGATCCTTCAAAAGAATTAGTATATGAGTTTCAAGAACACACGGTTTATTATATCAAGAATTGGCTGAAACAGAAATATCATTGTAATGAAGATATTTGTCAGGATTTCGTTCTATATGTGTTAGAATATATAGAACAAATTATGCAATCCTTTCCGAAGGAAACACCTGTAATGTTTCTCACTTGGTTTAATGCCGTATTGTATAATAAATACTGTGATTTCATCAAAGAAGGAACTATTTCATCCCAAGATTTGGTATTGGGGGGTGATTGGCTTGATGATAATTATGGAGTAGTGATTGGCGGTTATTATAATGAAGAGAGTGATATGCTTTGGGAGGATGTTCTTGATCTACTACCGTTAGCAGAAAAGAGTTTGTGGCTCTTTTATCATATGCCTCAACAATTAAATTCGGATCTTCTATTCGAATTAACACATTATACCGGTAGACCATTACAGGAAATTTTTTTGTTATATCAGGATTCTTTGAAAGTCCAATATGACAGTTACCAATTGCAAGAGGCTTACTATAAGAAAATAAAACAGCTGGATCATAAGATTGCTCATCTTGAGAATATGTACCGGCGACAGAATACGGATATTATCTTGGAACAGAAAATTCTACGATTAAAAAATCGACAATATAAGTATATCAGATCTCTAAAAATAATAACAAAAAAATCTTTTAAAGTTTTTATCAAACTTTTTAATGATTATAATCATGCTTATCGAATGTTAAAGAAAATAGATCT
>JBOFNI010000338.1:0-1050 GCA_051658845.1 Brevinema sp.
AAAAAAAAGTAAAGTAGGATTAGAGAAATGAAAACAAAAACTAAAGAATTAAGAGAGATCCTTGAAGAGCTCAAGACAATCAAAGAGTTAAATTATGATCAAGTAAAATTATTACTTGAGGAACAAAAAAGAGATCGTAAAATTATCATATTTGGCATGATCATTACACTTTGTACCGGTCTCTTATACTGGTTTCAATCTTGAGGAGCTAAGATATGTCAGAAATATTTCAAGATAAGGTTTCTATTATAGGAAAAGTAACTAAAATAGAAGGTCTACGAGTTACTAGGATGGGTCTAACGAGCATTTATATGGTGCTTAGTATTCCTAATGAAAAATCAAATCGACCGATCTATATTCCTTGTACTATCTATGGCAAAGAGGCTGATGTGCTGGAGAAAAAAAGACTATCTTTCGAGATAAAAGTGGAAGATATGGTCGAAATTCAAGGGTCTCACTGTAACCAAAAGAGAGACGGTAGAATAGTCTTAGAAATTAAGGCTAAGACTATTGAAAAATATACCCAAGTAACAAATCTATTTTAAGAGGAGATAATTATGGAAAAATACTTTACTAAAGAAGATATCCAAGAAGAAGCAAAAAGATTGTATCAAAGCAATCCAAGGATTAGAAAATCATTAAAAAATATGTTTAAAGTACTCAGTAAAGACAAAACATTAAAAGGAATTTCTATCTCTTCTCAAGGTAAAGAAGTTATTATATCAAGAGAAGATATCGATCAAATAAATCGTAAAAAAGGAGAAAACTAATGAAAGAAGTTATCACTAATACAGAAGAGCTTAAAGAAGCGGGCAATCAATATGCCAAAATATCTCGAGAGATCGAACAGGCAGAGATAGAAATGAACAAAGAAATCGATAAAATTAAGAGTCGCTATGATATTAAGAATGCCTCAGTAAAGGCGACACAAACTGCCTTAAAAACCATTATTCAAGGCTATGTCACGGAGAATAAAGACTCCTTAATTACTGAACCAAAAAGAAGTTTTGAGCTTCCTCTGCTTACTTTAGGGTTTAGAAAAAGCTCGGA
>JBOFNI010000339.1:0-1994 GCA_051658845.1 Brevinema sp.
TCTACCAAGCCGTAATTATTTCCAAATCCGGAAAAAGTAAATCTCTATGGGAAACACGATTTCCTTTACGATTTTTACAGAAGCAAAAAAATATTATGGGAATATCCGCTTTTAACTCGGAATATCAGAATATGCCCACCGATGAAGAATATTCATTATTTAAAGAATCCTATATCAAAGAAGGAAGAATAGAAGAAAATAGCCCTAAAGTAATCTTTATTGATCCCTCTGTAGACGGAATTAAAAATAACGACTTCAAAGCTGGAATCTTAGTAGCCAAAGACAAAGAAGGAATTTTTGAAATTGTTGATGCCGTACTTATCCAAGGATCGGATCTATCCTTTTTTGAACAAATTGTCGGTATGTATCAAAAATATCATCATCATATTTTAGGAACATATATCGAAAATAACTCTTTTCAATTGTACTATATGAAAGACTTAGATCATTTTGCAAAACAACAAGGTGTAGATCTCCGCTTATCAGGAGTGAAACAGTATCAAAAAAAAGAACTTCGGATTTCACGCCTCTTACCTATTTTTGAAACAAATCGCATTCTGTTTAATCCTCAATTTATCAATACGAAAGCAGGAAAAATATTAATTGAACAGTTATTGTATTTTCCTAATTCTACCGTCCATGATGATGCACCGGACGCCTTGGCTGGGGCAATCGATATTTTAAATCAAATGAATCAGAAAATAGAAAATAATTCTTACCAAGTTATCCCTAAAAATACAAAACAATGGTATAAGGAGTCCTCATGGTAAACCATCTCAATAATATTAAAAGTCTGCAAATGCTTCGGCTATGGCGACAGATCCCCAATCCCGATCATCAATTTTTTCTCAGACATGGAATTTCTCCTCATAAAGCATTAAAAAATCTAAGCTATTCCCCTGAAGTACAAAGTGTTATTTTGGCAAGAGAATCGGCAGTCATAGGAGATCCTTGGGAAATACACGGCGAAAAAGAAGAGGAAGTAAAATTTATTAAACAAATGCTGGAACAACTGGGAATCAACAATATTTTTAAAGAAATATTTCACGCTCTTTGGTACGGATATACCGTTCTACAACACCCTATAGAACAAAAAGACGGATTATGGAAATACCTCAAGATTAATTCTCTACCCAGTGAATGGTTTGCCTTTGATACTCATTATCGATTGATTCCCAGTAACCATGAAGATGGATCTCCTCTCAATACCAGTATAGGAGATATTCATAAAGAAGTAGAGTTGGTGCAATACCGTTCTAGCTACAACAATCCCTATGGAGAAAGCTTACTTGCAAAAGCGTTTTGGAGTGCAACATGGATAAGAGGCACAATGGATCTTTGGATTTCTTATATCGATCGATTTGGTGATGATTCGATTATCGGAAGAATCGATATAGCAAACGAAGATAGAAAAGCGGCAATGCTTCATGCAATTAAAGAGTTTCGAGGCTCAGGTGCAATGGTCATCGAAGGCACCGATAAAATAGAAATTCTCAAATCCGATAAAAACAGCTCTTCCCAACTATTCAACGATTTCTATACCGTCTGTACCAAACAAATTAATAAAATATTCCTCGGTCATTCTGGATCTCTTGATTCCACTCCCGGAAAATTAGGGAATGAAAATAATATTGATATTGTTCGTCAAGATATTATGGAGAATGATAAGAGTTTAATTGCAGAAACGCTCAATAGATTAATTCGCCACCTCTGCACCATTAATAAATTTTCCCATGTTCAATTTAAATGGCACAAAGATAAACTGTTGGAAACATCACAGATCAATAGAGATTATAAACTCCATCAAATGGGAATCAAATTCTCACCAGAATATCTGAAAAAAACATACGATCTGCAAAACGAAGATATAAATTTTTAAGAAAAGAGGTATATATGCTCAAAAATTCGATGATTCCTATTTTAAAAATAGGTTGCTATACAGATTCTAAAGGAAAAACTTTAGAATTGACCCATCATATTCTCCAAGAAATCGC
>JBOFNI010000340.1:0-1130 GCA_051658845.1 Brevinema sp.
TTAATTTCTCAGAAATTCAAAGCAGCAGAAATTCTAAGGAAACGGGCTTTTTAACGATGATTAGTATTAATAACATATCAAAAAGTTATGGGACAATTCCTATTTTTACTCAACTGAGTTTTACCGTCAATCAAGGGGAATCATTCGCCATTGTCGGAGCAAGCGGACGAGGTAAAACCACCTTGCTTTATCTGATGGCAGGATTGGATCATGTTGATTCTGGATCGATCATCGTTGACGGTCAAGATATTACCCTTTTAGACGAAAAAGAATCTGCCTTATTTCGATCTCAGCATTACGGATTTATTTTTCAGCATCATTTTCTCCTCAATGATTTGGATGCTTTAGAAAATACCCTTCTTCCCTTACGAATCAATCGTTGCTTAAATACACAAAATCGTCAGAAAGTATTGGATTTATTTGACTATTTTCAACTGGCAGATCGCCTTCATCATTTTCCCGATGAATTATCGGGGGGAGAGAAACAACGGATTGCCTTGATTAGAGCCTTAGCCGGTAATGCTCCTATTATCTTCGCAGATGAACCATCCGGATCATTAGACAAAGAAAACGCTTATAAACTCCAAAATCTTTTACTCGGTCTAAGTAAAGAACACCATAAAACCTTAATTTTATCCACCCACAATTTAGATTTTGCCAAGCAATGCGATCGTTGTTATTCTCTCGATGATTTAGAGGAATCCTTATGAACTTAACATTTACCTCAACATCAAAAATTAATCTATATTTGGATATTGTTGGGAAAGACCCAAAAGACGGCTACCATTATTTAGAAAGTATTTTTTATGAGATTCCTTGGGGTGATGATTTTATTATTAGTTCTTCTGATGAAGATCGTGTTCTTTTTACTAATACTATGGAGATTCCCAGAGAAAATACGGTAACAAAAGCCTTGAAGTTATTCAAACAAAAATTTCGGATTGAGGATTCTTTCGAGATCAACATCACAAAGAATGTACCGATGGGTGCTGGATTGGGTGGAGGCAGTGGAAACGCCGGATGCCTTCTCCGAGAGCTGGCTTCTCATTATCGGATTGATCTGATGGATTGTATCGATATTGCACAACAAATCGGAAGTGATGTTCCTTTTTTTCTTTATGGGGAGACAG
>JBOFNI010000341.1:0-2327 GCA_051658845.1 Brevinema sp.
ATGATCTATTATTATTATCAATTATATCGTGCTAAAAAAGGGGCAAAATTATTTCTTATCTTAGAAGTGGGGCTGAGAGCTATTAGTTTTACGGTTTTTATTATTGAGAAAGGATTCCAATCTTATTGGGAATTATTACACTTTATTCCAGTTTTTCTGAGTATTGCTTTGTATCGTACGAAAGCAAAAGTTTTATTTATTATCTTAAGTGTGTTAATGGTTTTTTTATGGGGAAATCATCTTGTTTTTCTTTATCAAATAGGATAGCTAGAATTGTTATCCTATTTGATAATTTTGAAGAAGAATCATATAAATCAAACTGATAAAAATTGCCGGTAAAAAATTTAGTGTACGGAAAGAACTAATTTTAAGAATATTAAATCCTGTCATCATAATAAGAATACCTCCGATCACATTCAACTCTGTGAACATTTCCGGAGTCATATAAGGGGCAATATATTGAGCTAAAAAGTAGATACTTCCTTGCCAAGCGAATAAAAAAACAGCCGATAGGATAATTCCGATTCCATAACTTGCTGCGAAAACGATACAGGTAATTCCATCTAAGAGAGCATTTGTGTATAGTAAGGTATACTCTTGTTTTAAGGCGGCATTAATTGGTCCTAAAATAGAAAAAGTACCTAAGCAGAATAGGAGGACGGTAGTGGTTAGTCCTTGAATAAGGTTAGGGGTAGATTCGGAAGAGCTATATTTTTTTTGTAAACGTTCGACTCGTTGGTCGATTTGTAAAAATTCCCCTAATAAATTTCCGAGAACTAGGCTGATGATAAAAAGAAGGGGCTGGGTACTCTGAGGAATATTGGATGTAATCCATGTAATTCCTAAGGATAAAGCCACAAGCCCCATACATTGGATCGAGGAATCGCTATATTTTTTATTAAGCCGTTTTCCTAGAATACTCCCCAAAATACTTCCAAGCACAATAGTAAGAACGTTAACAATTGTTCCTTGCATAAATTTTCCTTTATAATGTTATTAAATATTGATGTAGTTTTTTTGTAATAGAGATAAGAATCTCTTTAGAATAATTAGCACATAAGATTTGATAATCTTTAGATTTTCGTAAAGAATGCTCGATTTTTTGAAGAAGAAGGTATTCTTCTTCGGAACATTCAAAAGGCAGAATCCTAAGAATTTCCATTCCACTTAAATGAGAAATGCCCCCATTTATAAATCGATGTGTATCTCTAACAGTCTTCACAAGGATTTCAGGTAATAAAAAAGCATGATTGGAGAAATCTTCGGAGAGGAGTAATAAGGTTTCTGTCCGATGGATCAGCGTATTAAGAAAGTTCTTTGTCTTCATAAGAGCCTTGTTGTTTTGGGTCTTCAATCAAATTTTCTAAAGCGACGAATCGCTTTTTAAATCTGCTAATAAATACCGTCTGTCCTGTTTCTGGATCAATATCGGCAATCAAGCCTGTGGAAATTCGTGTACCTTTTGTTTCCGGTTGTTGTCGAAAAGGTTCTCCATAAATCGTTTTTTTCAAGGCTGTCCCAATTTCGAATCCAATGATGGAGTGTTCCGCACCTGTAAATCCTAAATCGCTAAGATAGCCTGTGCCTAAGGGTAAGATAGTTTCATCGGCGGTTTGTACATGAGTGTGTGTTCCCCAAACAATACTGGCTTTACCGTCTAAAAAACGCCCCATAATGATTTTTTCTGCAGTTGCTTCTGCATGAAAATCAAGGGTAATCATCTTAATATCATATTTTTTTAACTCTTTAATTTTATCGTAGACGGCATGATAAGGGCAATCAGCAGGGTTCATAAAAGCTCGACCTACTGCGTTTATTAGGGCGAATTTTCCATATTTGGTATCAATAATGACACAACCGAGACCGGGAGCTTCTTTAGGCATATTAAGAGGACGTACGACATGAGGATAAGAGGATATTTTATGACGTAGGACATGTTTATCCCAAGTATGGTCGCCCAAACTCATCAGATCTAATCCATAAGAAAACAATTCTTGGATATGTTTAGGAGTAATTCCAAATCCATGGGATGCGTTTTCTCCGTTTGCGATAATCAAATCGGCGTTCCATTGTTCCCGGGCAATAGGAAATACTTCTTGAGCAGTGGATCTACCGGCGACACCGACAATATCACCGAATACGACAATTCTAAGATGATCGCTATTTTTATTAGGGAGAGACATTCATGACCTCATACAAAATTATAAATAATATTGAATAAAACTTTATCATATAGTATAATAAGATATTATACTATATTTTTATACTTTTGCATAGTAATTTTTCTTAAGGGTTTAATTTTATGAAAATAGCATTGGTTCATGATT
>JBOFNI010000342.1:0-2860 GCA_051658845.1 Brevinema sp.
CTGTTTCCACAAGAGGATTAATTAGTTTTGTATCAAACTCTTGATTGAGTGTCCCCAAACTTCCTTTAAAGGATACAACCCCATTTTCTACCGTAACGGTAACACCGTTAGGAATGGGCAGGGATTTTTTTGCCAAACGAGACATCGTGAACTCCTACCAAATATGACAAAGGACTTCGCCACCTACACCGAGGGAACGAGCTTCTTTATCTGTTATAACGCCTTTTGATGTCGTAAGGATTGCGATCCCATAGTTATTATAAACTCTAGGAATAGACTCTTTGCCGACATAAACACGACGTGAAAGTTTACTGATACGCTTAATGTTATCAATAACTGATTTACCATTGATGTATTTTAAGGTAACATCAATCATGAACGGTTGAGTACTCTCTTTGTAGTTCTCAATATACCCTTCACGCTTCATTATTTTTAGAAGCTCTTCAATAAGTTTTGTCTTTCTTACTGTTGTTTTGGAAAGACCACGCATGGTAGCATTTCTTATTTTTGTTAAGCTATCTGCGATAATATCCATAGGATTCCTCGCCTTATTTTTTTTTGATGAGAACTATGTTCTCGAAACTAAATCTTACCAAGAAGATTTAACAACACCCGGAATTTGCCCTTGTGAAGCAAGTTTACGGAAACATAAACGACAGATTCCAAAATCTCGCATATAAGAACGAGGACGACCGCAGATATTACAACGATTGTAAGCTCTTGCATTAAATTTTGGTTTCTTTTTCCAGCGTTGGATCATTGATTGTTTTGCCATAATTATAGCCCCCGCTTACTTATTACGAAAAGGAAATCCGAAATGAGTCAACAGACTCTTCGCTTCCTGATCCGTACTAGCCGTCGTAACAATGGTAATATCCATTCCTCGAACTTTAGCAATTTTATCAAAATTAATCTCTGGGAAAATAATCTGTTCCGATACCCCAAAAGAAAAATTACCTCTTCCATCAAAGCCAGTTACTTTAACTCCTCTAAAATCACGAACACGAGGTAAGGCTACTGAAACAAGTTTGTCTAAGAAATCAAACATACGATTTTTTCGAAGAGTTACTTTTGCTCCAATTGCCATTCCTTCACGTAATTTAAAGTTGGAAACGGATTTACGAGCCAACGTTTTTATCGCCTTCTGCCCTGCTAATAAAGTTAAATCATTAACAGCCGCATCAGCCATATTTTTATCTGCAACCGCATCTCCAACACCCATATTAATCACAATTTTTTCAATACGAGGAATTGCCATTGGAGATTTATAACTAAACTCTTTGTTAAGAGCCGTTCTAATTTCGTTTTCATAACGAGCTTTAAAACGAGCCTGATATCCACTAGGAATTTTTTTTGCTTTTACTTCTTTAACAGAAACTTCTTTTTTAGGAGTAGCTTTTTTTTCTGCTACTTCTTTAACAGAAGTTTCTTTTTTAGGAGCAGCTTCTTTTTTAGCGACAGCTTTTTCTACTGTTTCAGATTTTTTAGCACTTGTGGTTTTTTCTGTTGCACTTTTAGTTGTTGTTTTTTTAGCAACAGCTTTTTTTTCTACTGCTTCAGAAGCAGTTTTTTCTTTAGCCATGATGAAGCCTCTTAATTATCAAAAAAGTAGTCGACGCCTTTTGCTTTGCGTCTTTTATCGCCTTTTTCATCAACAACGTATTCAATACGAACACCTTTATCAACTTTTGGGCAATATAACATAACATTGGACACATGAATTGGCGCTTCTCGTTCAAGAATCGTTCCATTCGGATGTTCTTGACTTTTCTTTACTGTCTTTTTTACAAAATTGACTCCGCGGACAAGAACAGTGTCTTTAGAAGGAAATACGTGGAAGACTTCGCCTCTACGTCCTTTATCTCTACCGGCAATGATGATAACTTCATCGTTTTTTTTAATTCTCACGGTAGCCTCCTAAAATACTTCAGGAGCGAGAGATACAATTTTCATAAAATCTTTATCTCTTAACTCCCGTCCTACGGGTCCAAAAATACGGGTTCCGCTGGGTTCGTTTTTCTTATTCACAATGACAGCAGAATTGCGGTCAAAACGAATAGAAGAACCATCAGTACGGTTAATTTCTTTTTTTGTACGAACAACAACGGCTCGTACAACATCTCCTTTTTTAATAGGAGCATTGGGAGATACGCTTTTTACTGCAGCAACAATAATATCTCCTACCGATGCGTATCGGCGACGTGTACTACCGACAACGTGAATACATTCTATGATTTTTGCACCACTGTTATCAGCAACATCTAAGCGTGTTCCAAGCATTATCATATATAAATTCCTCCTGTTTTTAGTCCTGGTGTTTCTCTAGGACCTCAAGAAGAACCCAGCTTTTACGCTTACTAATAGGTCTTGATTCTCCTATTAATACTTTATCACCAAGAGCAGAAGTGTTTTTTTCGTCATGCACCATTAGTTTTTTACGTTTAGGAACATACTTTTTATACAAAGGATGTTTTTCCTTAGTGGTAATAACAACGGAGCGTGACTTATCCATTTTATCACTGGAAACTACTCCTGTAAAGGTCTTTTGCTTTGTCATTCTGCTTTCCTTTACTTTTCTTTGTCCGATACACGGAGATCGAGTTCCGTTTCACGGATCAAGGTATTGATTCGTGCAATGGTTCGTTTCATATTTCGAATTTCCATAAGATTCTTAGGAGCTTCGAATTTGGAACGAAAACGAACATGCATAATTTTTTCCTGCAAGTCTTTTTTCATTGAAAGAAGTTCTGCTTCTGACAAGGAACGAAGATTTTGAACTTTAGTCATATTACCCCTCGATTCTCTTGACAAATTTTACCTTAATCGGTAATTTGTGTCCGGCTAAACGAAACGCTTCCTT
>JBOFNI010000343.1:0-2565 GCA_051658845.1 Brevinema sp.
AAGAAGGGGAGCAACACATTAAAGGAATCAATTCCCTTCCCAATGCAGAAATAAAGAGAGAATATATTATTAAAAATATTAATGGGATGAATTATAAAGAAGCAACGCATTTTTTACGTAATATTGGGCAGAGTGAGGAGCTTGTGATTTTGGATCGGCATATTCTTGACTTTATGCGAAAGGTTGGGCTATTGGATCAGGGGATGGAGAAATTGTCGAAGAATTATCTATTGTGGGAAAAAATGTTTGTTGATTTTATCTTTAGTCCGATATGGGTCGATACCGTAGGAAAAAGCTCCATTCCACAAGCTGATTTTGCCATTTGGGCAGCTCGGGTTAAAGAAACCGATCTAAAGATTAGTTACGAAAGGATTTTATTATTAAGATAATGAAAGGTGTCTTATGAATTTATTAGAAAAGATTTTGTCTTTTAGTACCGTAAAACAGATTCCCAAAGAAAAATATCCTTATCGGGTATATAATCTCCTTAAGGAGTTAGGATTCGATCCAGATCGGTTGAAATATATCCATATTACCGGCTCTAAAGGCAAAGGCTCTTTAGCATATAATACTTTTCATATCCTCAAAGCTCAAGGATATCGAGTAGCATTATTCTCTTCTCCGCATATTTTTGATGTACGGGAGCGTTTTGTTACAGAGCAAGGAATGATTTCTGAAGCAGATTTACAAAATTTGATTATTTGTTATCAAGACTTTCTAAAGCAAAAAGAATTACATTTTTTTGAGAACTGTTTATTTTTTGCCTTGATATATTTTTTAGGGCAACAGTGTGAATATGTCGTCCTCGAAGTTGGAGTGGGTGGGCGTTTTGATCCTACGAATTTTTGTCGTCCGTTAATTTCTTTATTAGGTCATATCTCTTTAGAACATCGAGATCTTTTAGGGGATACGATTGAAGAGATTGCTTTTGATAAGGTTGGGATTATTAAAAAAGGGATTCCGGCTCTTAGTGTGATGCAAGAAAAATCGGTAGTAGCTATTATAAACCACCAAGCCTTATTTTATGATGATATCATTACCATTCATAATTATATTCAAGAAGATGGGATTCAGTCTTTTGATTTGGAATTGTTTCATAAAATTATGATTCCGAATATCAAACTAACACGAATCGGTAAGGCTCATTTAATCAATTTCTGTCTTGCCGTGGCCGGAATTTTTTATATTCTTCCGGATAGTCCTTTCCAATCAATTTATCGTACGGCATTATTACCTTATCCTTATCGAATGGATAGGGTACGGGACGATCTGATTATTGATACGGCACATAATGGGGTATCTTTTGAGAATCTTCTACAAGGCTTAAAGGAATTGTCTTGGGATCATATCGTCTTGTATCTGACAATATTACAGGGAAAAGAAATCCAAGATATTAGTCAGGTACTGATTAAATATAAAACTCTCATTAAACGGATAGAATTTTTTGAGTTTGAGACCCATATTTCAAGAAACTCAGCAGTGAAACCTTTGTATGATCTAACAAAAGGAGAGATTGAGTCGTCTTATTGGGAAGATATTAGGATGATTCAATGGGATTCAGTTTCAAAAAAAGTATTTGCCGGATCGTTTTACAGTGTACCTGTAATCAAGCAAATAATTCCAGATCGATAATTTGGGGTTTGTAATCGGGATTAATAAAATGAAAAAACTCTTTTGTTGTACCGGTTAAAAAAAGTTGTAAGCCGGAATGATATAATTTTTCAAAGATTCTTAGGCGTTTAGAAGGATCTACTTCTAAAAGGGCGTCATCGATAAGAACAATAGGTTTTCTTCCTAAAGTTTCTTCAATAATCTCTATTGCTCCGATTTTTAATGCAAAAGCTAAGGTTCGATTTTGACCTTGAGAACCGGATTTGGCGGCGGTCATCTCATCAATGAGCAAACTAATATCATCACGATGAGGACCTTTAGAGGTATGTTTTCTACGGAGGTCTTCAGCATTGCTATTGATGAGAGCATCTTTTAGAGATTGTTCAATATTTTGAGACAGTTTAAAATTGTTAAAATATTTGAGCTGAGCTTTTCCTTGGGCTAATTCATCATAGAGTCGTTCTACTTTGGGAATTAATAATTTTACAAATTCGATCCGTTTCTCAATAATTTTTGCACCACTGGTACTTAGGGTTTCATTCCATAGATCAGCGTGCTTTGGATCTTTTTTTAAAGACGCATTTCGTTGGCGTAAGGCACGTTCGTAAACAGCCAAATAATCACTATACTCATCATCTCGTAAAGCAATAGCGGCATCAAAAAAATTTCTTCTCGTTTCTGAAGATCCCGTTGCTAAAAAAATATCACTGGGAGAAAAGGTAATAACCGGATTGTAAGTGCGTAATTTATTGGCAGGGATATTTTCTTGATTGAGGTGGAGTAATTTTTTTTTCTCGGAGATTGCTCGTTCGATGATTTCTCCGTCGAAAATTCCTTGGAGAAAAAATCCGTCTGTTGATCGTTTTGTTAATTCTTTACGATCTCCGGTACGGAATCCTCGATTAGAGGATAAAAGATAAATTCCTTCCAGTAAATTTGTTTTTCCCGATCCGT
>JBOFNI010000344.1:0-5326 GCA_051658845.1 Brevinema sp.
AGTAAAGCTTTAGGACACACAAACATTAGTATGACAGCAAAACATTATGCTAATAGAACAACTCAAGATATTCAAGAGAGAGTTTCTGTTTTATGGGATACCAAACCTTGAGAATATTAACGCTTATACAAATTGGTAATTGATACAGTTATTTCTTAGAATATAAGAAATAGGGTTTAATATAGAGATTAATTTGTTTTATTATTCAAATAAACTTTGTTCAGGATCTTCAAAAGGAATATGCTTATGAAGATATGTAATCGTATATTTATAATTAATATAGCTATCAAAATGTTCATCATATTTTTGAGTTATTGTAATATCAACAATAAATTGATCTCTATCCGAAATTCGTTCTTTTTGCATAATAGCTAAAGTATCAGAATCAATAGCTACAGATTGTTTTTCTCCATTGAAAATCATTGTCCACTTTGATTTCCCTTCAAAATCTACTTTAGTTACTTTGATAGACTGCTCATATAAATTAATATATTCAAAGGGTTTTAAATTTACTTTTGTATCTTTAATGTTAGATAAAGCAATAATGTCTTCACGATTCCAAGAAATAACTTGCTTCTTATTTTTCTCATTGTTATAAGTAATATCAACTTGTGATAAAGTGTTATCTTTTGAAATAGCCGTATTCATTTTAGCAAAATTCGACTTTATATTAGGGTAACTAGACCAGATTCTATCGACTTCTTTCGGTATTTCAATATTAATAGTTGAGTCTGAAATCATAACTACATTACCATTTTCAGTTTTAATATGAGTTTTATCTTGATCTAGTTTTAATAATTCAAGATACCCATAACCTAGTGCTCCTAATATGGTTAATGTTGTTGTAATTATAAATCTCCTTTCTTGAGGATCTTCCCTAAATTTTATGGATTGTTCTATATCACTTTTAGATATTTTTTGTAGGAAAGCTTTAATTTTAAAACTTCCTTCAGGGGTGGCTTTAATAACCGTCTCATAAACAAATCCCTGAGAGTGTGTAATATCTTGAATAATCAAATTAAAGTTTTTTATATATTCACTAAGTACATTAGCACGTATTTCATGTATTGGATAATCAAATCTTATTTCAAAAAATTCATTCTGCAGATCTATAATATTTTCATTTTCCACCCTAATCTCCTCAACTTTAAATATATTTTTAATATTCTACCCAAATTATACCACTATTCTTAAGTAAGTCAATAGTCTATTAATTCAAGCTCTATATTTTTATTAGTCGCCTCACGCTTCTATGATCTTTATATCATCCTCTAAGAGTCCGTATAGATTATGATGAATTAGTCAATTTTTGTCTTCTAAAAATTTGTTTTTTTTATAGTTAAGTTCTACTTTTGCATAGTATTTTAAACCCAAAATTAATGGAATATATAGGACAGTGAGTAGAAAAGAAAGAATGCTATCTCTAGCAAATTGAATAATTAGTTCTTTTGAAAATTGAGTTAATAAATTATTATAACTGTGTAAGATACGGAAAATTCCGATCCCAAATAGTATGAAAATTAATAAAGTTCTTATAGTTTTATTATATTTTTCTTGTGGTTGAGAAGATATTGTAAATATTATCATTACTAATAACATTTGAAATGGAACTATGATAAATTCTTTCCATAGAGAAAATGGAGAATATTGTAATATAAATTCCACCACAAGGCTGAACGTAAAGAATGATTTTAAAACTATGAAGACACTAGTTTGAGATATAATATATTGGTATAATGAACTAGTAAAAATAATCCATAACACTATTGTTTTTATATCTATAATAGAAAGGAGATTTGCCCATTGTAGATATTTTATAATTAAAAATATGTATGCAATTTGAATAAGAAATAACCACCAAAGTTTTAGCAATAGTAAAATTAATCTCCCTATTAAGATCCATAATCGTTTACTTTTAATAAAAGAATAAATGAGAAATAGAAATGTATAAAATAAAAGAGCTATTTCAATATTTGTTAATGTTATAAGGTTGATTGTTTCATTTATATTATTCACTTTCTACCCCACAATCCCCATTTTCCTTTCTCATCCTCCCCCAATCCTTAGCTCTGCATAAGTCTCACGCTTCTATGATCCTGATCTCATCCTCGCTTAGTCCATAAAGTTGATAAACGAGCTTATCGATTTGCCTATCTTGGGCTTCGATTTGAAGTTTTTGATTGCTATCTTTTTTTAGCTCGAGCATCTGTTGTACTTTCTCGATAAGCTCATCATGCAAGGCTTTCTCTTTTTTATTCGTGAGATTAAGCTTGGGTATGGGGAACTGTCCCAGTTCATTCACTTTGAATTGAGGAAACACTCCTCTATTGAGCTTTCCAAAATAATGAACAAACCAAAACGAAGTAAGTTTACTATTTAATACCCCTAAAATAAATAATGGCTCTTGTGTAAACTGATAAATTATCATACTGTTAATATCATTTAGATAGTGTTGATCTGTATAGAGAGCATGGATACAATAGGGTAATTTACTAGGGATCTGTCGTACTAAAATTTTCGGAGCGTTAAAATCCACAGATACCCTTGGTTCTGCCAGCCAATTCCCATAAGAAAGCCATTCCCCACTCCAATTCAAAACATATCGTGCAACATCCACTCCTTGTAAATAAGGTCTGTATGTATCATCTTTTTTTGTATTACTATGATAAATACGGTTATTTTTCATTTCATCAGTTTGAGAGGGCTTTCCTTTACCAGTTTGATAAGCTTTTAGTCCTGTGCTAACAGTGCTTACTTTATTTAATGGAAGGGAGTTTTCATAAATTTTGTTCATAATTTTAGATGCAGGATTATTAAGATCGAGGTATTGTGTCGTGTTGATGATATAATTCTTTATTAATAGCTCGGTAAAATCGCCGTCCACACTCATAAATTTTCCCCCACGAAGCTCGCCCATCGTATGCTTACACAAACTTTGATATTCCTTCCCAAAGATCAATAGACAAGTATCAACATTCGCACCGCTAAAAACCTTATCAAAACTATTAATAATATGAAGATAACTCGTTTTATCAACCATAAAACGTCTGAATTTATCAAAACTGTTAATCGTCAGACAATTATTCGGAATAATAAAACCAACAAGACCCTCTTGTTTTACCAATTCATACGCTTTTTCTGTAAATATTAAGTAGGTATTGAGCTGGTACTCGGAAATATGATAATGTTTGTAGTAATACTTTTTTTGCTCTTCCGTAAACATGTTATTTCGTGCAAAAATATAAGGGGGATTCCCCACCACAGCATCGAAACCACCCTTGTCGATAATAGTCGGAAATTCTTCTCTCCAGTCGAATACTTTAATCTTATGCTGTTCTTTCTTATCAAAAAGACCGACTTCAATATCTTCCAAATAATCCTTACTAACAAGAGAATTTCCCGCTTTGATATTGTTCTCTAAATTGGGCAAATACGTAAAAGATAAATTATCTATCGCCACTTCCCCTTCCATCAGCTTTAATAATAAAGCCAGCTTAGACACTTCTACCGCTTGCGAATCCAAATCCACCCCATAAAGATGCCTTGTTAAAATATTTTTTTTCTCTTCAAGTGTTAAGGAATCCCCTTCAGGTAACAGAAATTTTTTATATTTGCTTGATCCTTGATATTGGGTCAAATACCAATTTAATAAATATTCATAAACACCAATCAAAAAACTCCCACTTCCACAGGCGGGATCAACTATCGTCATCTCGGAAATCTCTTCAGGTTTTTTCCCTTCTAATAACTTCCCGACGGTATTCTCAACAATATAATCCACAATATAACTCGGTGTATAATACACACCTCCCGCTTTACGGATTTCGGGTTTTACTTCAACACGTGCTTTATGTTTATGATCGAGGCTTATCATCTCCCCTAAAAAGCGTTCGTAAATCGTCCCTAATAACTCAATAGGAAACACATCAAACGCATAAGGACAATGGGGATAATATAAATTCTTGATAATATCTTTAATTACTTTATCTTCGAGAACGATCTTTAACTTATCATCATGACTAAATAAATCCGAATTATACCTCGTTCTTGCCTCATCAAATTTAATAGTTAATTGTGCATAGTAATCTTTCTTAGCTATTAATAGATTTTTCAGCAATCCATAGTCTGTTGTCCCACGATCTTCTGCAAACCTCAAAAAAACAATACGATTCATAATCTTCTGCACAATCTCATTAAGATCAATCTCATCGAGTGCTTGATTTTTCTTAGCAATGGCTTCTGCTAGTTCCAAACGCCATTTCGATAAGGTATTCAAAAAATCCGTATCAACGGTGCCTGTCCCTTTTTTATCTGTTTTTATATACTTATCAAACGATCCTTTACGAATCCCTGCTGGAGAAAACCAGCGAACTAATTCATCAAATTTTTCTTCATAATCCTCGTACGTACAATAAAATATTCTTGCGATCTTTGCGGAATCAGTCGGATTGGGTTTAATCCTCGTATCGTAAATTGCAAATTCCTCAAAATCCGTCAAGATAGAAACAGCACACCCTGCAGAATAACCATAACGACGCACCTGATAAGCAGGATCTCGTTCATCTTCAATGTTTACCGAAGGCTTCTTCGCCTCAACAAAAAATTTACGATTCCCATCTAAGCGAAAACTATAATCAGGAGCTTTTTTATGGCTCTCTATCCTTACTTTATCTTCTCGCACTACTTCCCTATAATCTTCCGAATATCCTTTATCATTAAGTACATCCCAACCGAGTAGGATAAAAAATTTATCAATAAAATCCGATCTTGTGTTGGCTTCGTCATAGCTATTTCTTTTATAACTATCTATATTCTCTCTAAATAGATCTACCAGCTGTTTTAATTGTTCTTTTGATTGCATTTTTTATTCCTTAATGAGAAATCATCATATTATAATATAAATATCTTATTAAGGCAATATCATTATAATACTTTCTTATTCTCTATAAAAGAGATTTTGTCAAATAGTCCTATTTAAAGGCAGAATTAAGCCACTTTCTGAATAGATATCATAGCAGTATTAATTGCTTGAGTATTTAATAGGATCGTTAAGATAATCATGGCTCGTTCTTTATGATCTTTCACATTATATCGAAATACTACTTCTCTCAAAAACAATTCTAAGCTTTTCTTCGGTATACGGATATAAGCTCCTTTATACACCCTTTAGCTCCAAAAGTTCTCTACTCTATTCTCTTTCCAGTATTCTTTATCTATACTCTCTTATCCCTGCTTTTTCTAAACCATGATTCCACTCATCCGTTACGATCCTTCCCCTATATAAGCATTAATAATATTTCCTGTAAGTATTGCTCTTATCTGCGGT
>JBOFNI010000345.1:0-5638 GCA_051658845.1 Brevinema sp.
CAGCAACAAAATATCTCAATCAATTAAATGATCTTAGATTATTACAAAAAAGCCCCTATAAAGGTGAGTATCATTATATGAATAATCACTTATTTGCTTTATTAACAGAGATGAAATAAGGATAATTCGCTTATAGTTATTCACTTCAATTTTTAGAAATATCGTACTTTAAGCTCGATTAAAATCTTTCTTAACCATTTGACTCTTTGTCTACAATTTCCCTATTGTTTCTCCTATGTACATGATCATACTGCTTTTATAAATGTTAGATAATATCGTTTATTTCCTTGATAAAATCTAGCTCTTTATTGGAGTTATAAAAGTCTAAGCCAATAATATTATATTCTTTATCGTGCCATGTAAAAATGTTGCTCATTTTCTTTATTTGCAAAAGTAAATCACTCTTCCATTTATCTTTTAAGATGAGATGAGTACCTTTAGGTTCGATAAAGAGCTGATAGTATCTAGGTTTGTTATTCTTCTTCATTATTAGGATAAAATCAGGGTAAAAAGGTTCTCCATTTTCAAAATTAAAAATCGGTAGTGATAATTCATTTCTGATAATAAAAATATCCGTATATCCTTTTCCTAGTAAGTCATCATAAATACGGGACGCAAACGTTTTGATAAAAAATTTTTCTTGATCTGTACCATAGTTGGCATTGTATACATACCACTCTTTATCTGCTAAATAATTTTCTTGTCCATCGTTACGTTCACTATTTTTGATGAGTTTTAATATTTTGTTCTTAAATATTTGTTCAAATGGTTTAGGAGTAAATTCTTTTGACCCTTTATATGGGGTAATTTTAGCTTTTAATTGTTTTTCAATATTTTGAAGTAATACTTCTAAAGCATGATAAAACTCTTGAATAATACGTTGTTTAATAACTATATAATCATCTCTGTTATGATCGTGGATAACCTGATAAAGAGTATGCTTGTTATAGGATTTAACAAAATCAATATCTTCGTTACTTCCTGCAAATCTAATTTCGATTTTATTAAAATGAGTGTCAAAAAAATCACTCATGGATTTAATACGAAGATATTTTTTGAGATTGATAAAGGTAAAAAATCTATTATTAAAGAGAGCTTTTCGTTTAATTTCTAAGGGGATATCTAAGACTTTTAACAATTCATAATTTTTCTCATTTTCTAATTTAGAATCTTGGTCATATCCTTCAAGTATTTGACCTTTAACAATAAATCCCGTTGGTATTTTATACTCCAAACTTGTATGAATATATTCAATATTACTCCATAAATTATTTCTATCATAGGATGATTTTTTCTTTCTTTTATTCGTATAGATGAGGGTATTTTTATAATTTGATTTTGCAATAAATGTTGGCTTTAAGGTAAGTTGTTTTTCTTCATAGTTATTAGGATCATCCATTAATCCTTGTTCTATGAGTGTTTTATTCAAATCAGAGATATATTTTGAATTGTAAATACTATGATAATATAACTCTTCTAATATTTTTAATTCGTGGTCTGTATGATCAAATTTACGCTTATACTTATCATATTCGGGAGTTTGATCTGCTTCTTTGAGTGAGAGAGGATAATATCTCGCCCCTCGTCCGATAAGCTGAGCTTCTGCATTGGTGGTGTTTTTGCTCGCTGATAAATTTTTGTCGCTGTATAGATCTTTGTCGTAAATACGTACAATATCAAATAAGTTTAGAACATCCCAGCCTTCATTTAGTTTATTGACAGCAAATATTACACGGATTTGATTTTCTGCTGTTTCTAAGCTATTTAAAAGTTGTTCTTGTGAGCGGACTATTTGAAGTTCGTTTTTGTTTTCGGATTCATTAACATTGATACATTTCGTAGAATCAAAATTAAGTTTTATAATACGTATTAACCCTTCCAGTCCTTCTTTCTTTTTAAAATAGTTAATCGCTTTCACAATGATAGCAGCATCAACATTTTTTGTAGCCGTCCTTTCGATACTCTCAATATCTGAAATACTCAGATTATCGATAATACTGTGAAACAATCGTTCGTTCTCCATAGATTCTTTAATCGATCGATTGGCTTTGAAGAGAATAACGGGCTTTAGAGGGATTCCATAATCTAAGGCAAGGGATTGTTTATATTGATTAAATATAACTGCTTGCAATATCAAATCTTTTGTCTTCATATCACTTTGCAGTAAAAAAATTTCTTTAGAATATTTATCATTACGAAAATTTGCAAGATCATATTTATAGATAATACGTTCACTATATTTATCAACAATACCTGTATTCAAAAAATCTAAGGTTGCTGTGAATTCTAACAAGTAATTTTCAGGATGAGAATCAAGGATTTTATTAATCGTTGTTTCCCAGTTTTTATCATCAAATAGGAATTGATCTGTTTTTTTAGTTTTTGAGTTATAGTGATGAGCTTCATCTCCGATTAGAACAACTTTTTGTGTTTGAAAGTCTTCTAAGGTGATGGCATTTTCTTTTGGTGTTTGTAGTCGATTATGTAGAGTATGTATCGTTGTAAAGGCAATATTAATACTCTCTTCGGTGCCAAAATTAAAATTATCGACTTCGGTAATGTTGATCAATTCATTATTGATAGCGATTGGATCGTTAAAAAGATATTTACCAGAGTTTTGATTGAGAAAATTATCCCGTGTTTTTTCAATAATTTGACGTGAAGTCGAGAAAAAAAGAAAATTACGGTATCCTTGCTCATAAAGATAAAGAATCAATCCTGCCATGATTAACGTCTTTCCACTACCTGTTGCCATATTAAAGGTGTAGTGTTTTGATTGCCGTTCAAAAAAATCGGTATCTTTATAAGCAAGAAATCGTTTAAATGCTTCTTCTTGATATTCACGGATAGGCATAGAAGGATTGAGATTGTGGGATATTACGGAGGGTAATTCATAGTTATCCAGCCATTTTTTAGAATTAGAAAACCACTCATGGACTTCGAGATTATATTTCATCGTCTAGATCTCCGTAAATGTTTTGATAGAATTCTTTATTGAGTTTAATATTTTCTTTTGAGATGTTAAAGTCTTGATCTTCAAGGGATGATAAGGGGATATAGAGCATATTCATATTTAAGATATTAACTAAGAAATCTTTTTGTTTGTTTAGAGCGAGTGATTTAAAATCGTTGATATTTCTATCGAGATCTTTAAAATCGATCATATAGTCGACGAATGCATTTTGTTTGATTGTATCATAGACAGCCATAAGCTCTTCTGAGGTAGAGGCTTTCCCGATCATATCAATATAGTTATTGTTATAACTAGCAAGCTCTACAGAGACGAAATCTCCTCCACCAGTCCAGCCGACAGATTTGGAGATTCCGCCTTGTTCGCCCTCAAGGACTTTTTGGAGGCGAGCTTTTGTTACGGTATCGATATAGTCCATTTGTTCTATGGTGATCCATTGTCTATTCATTTTATGAGCGACGGCGGCTGTCGTCCCTGATCCAGCGAAGAAGTCTAGGACGATATCGTTTTCGTTCGTAGAAGTTCTTATTATTCGTTCAAGTAGCTGTTCTGCTTTTTGTCCTTTAAAAACTGCACTACCTATCATTTTAGATACTTTCTCATTAGAGAAAGAAACTATTGCAATACTGTTTAATTTATCATATATACTACAATTCCATGTGTCCTCTAGTGGATATTTTTCAGGTAAGCCACAGGTTGAAATAAATTCAAAAAATTCATCTTGTTGCTTTTTATTTAATTTAAATTTCTCAAGTCGACTATATATATTTTGTTTAGAATCTATATTAAATCGTTCAACATAATTTTCATAAGAATTATAATACTTATTAAATATATAATTATTACTATTTTTTGTATAAAATAAAATTGTATCATGATTCCGAATATAATTTTTGGCTACAGTTTTATAACCTGATAACCATCCTATCCGCCAGATAATTTCACGTTGGAAATTCTCTCTACCAAATATTTCGTCCATTAAAATTTTCAAATAATGGATCTCATTATAGTCCATATTGATATAAATACTACCATTTTCAGATAATAATTCTTTAGCGATTTCAAGTCTATTTTTCATAAAGGTGAGCCATGAGGAATGATTAAAACTATCGTTATAACCAAAACTATCGTTTCCTGTATTATAAGGAGGATCAATATAGATGAGCTTTACTTTACTGGCAAAACGCTTTTTGAGACTATGGAGGGCAAGAAGATTGTTTCCTTTAATGAGTAAATTGTCTTTGATGATTCTTTTATCATCGGGGTCGACAGTCCACGTTGTTAAAGGAGATTCTCCATCTTTCGTGATTCGTTTGGAATTGATAAAAACTTTTGGCTCAAGAAGTTTATTAATCTGATCCTTCGCAAGAATCTTATTAAAAAAAATCTCTTTACGTTTGTCGCCTTCTTTTGTCTGCCCTCCTTCTAAGTAACAATCTTTGTAAGGGAAGTCTAAGACAACATGGGTACTCATCTCTTTTGCAACATTAAAGCCGATCTTATTTTGAAAAGCGGTATAGCTATCAGGAAGAAAGGATTTATTTTTGAGAATACTCATAAACTTATCGATCTTAAAAATAAAAACTCCTGCACTTTCTACAAAAAATTCTTGTTTCATCATGGGATCGTTTAACAATAATCCCAACAATTTAGGGTTGTATTTGTTTGCTTCGGCAATGGCTTTTTCTTTGATAAATTGACCCTGCTCATCACAAAAAGACGGCTCGGATTTGAGGATTGTTTCTAGAGTTTGGAAGTATTGCATTTATTTATTTCCTTGTTGTTTACTGATTTTATATAATTTCCTAAAGTATTAAATTCATTGCTATGTTTATTATAATTATTTTGATCTTGTGCTGTCATTTCAGTTTGTATAATATTTTTGAAATATTGGATAAATTGTATTAACTCTATTCTTATTTTATCATCTGTTAATGCTTTGTACAAATCAAGTCCAATCCGTTCTAAAATAGAGTGTATAGCAGTTATTATTGAAGTTGAATACTCGTACGGATACATGATAAAATGATGTAATGGTGTTAATTGGTCAAATATTTCTTCGATTTCTTTTTTGTAAAACGTTCCTTCTGCTAGTCCTGTCATCGACATAAGAGCATTATAAATATTACTATTACTTGTATGTAAAATTGTTACATCAATTTCATTTTGGGTTTTTGGAATTTTACTTTGTATCTCTTTGACTAAGGGAGTAATATTATCTTGTATTTCTTGTTTTAATTCTAAGTACTCTTGTCTTTTATACTCAAGTTTACGTTGTTTTTTCATCTCTTGTACAGATTTATACATAAAAATAGCACTTATGCAAGTCGCTATTGTCCCCAAAAAAGTAACCCATAGCGTTGGATTGTTCCAATGGTTTATTGTATTTGTTATCTCTACATAGTTTGTTAATATTTTTGTATTCATTATTAAAGTCCCATAAAAGATATTTTATATATTATATAATAGTTTTTTAGTTTTATCAACAACTTTTTTTTATTTCTTGGTATAAACAGTGTTAAAAGCTCATCACTAGGATGAGCTTTTAATTTCTGTAATTTTGTCTTTTATTTCGACTAATATATCCATTAGATTGTTAATATGACGAATATGTGAGTCTCTTGTTTCTGTCGATACTCTATTTTGAAAACAAATAGGATCATGTGC
>JBOFNI010000346.1:0-2803 GCA_051658845.1 Brevinema sp.
TAAAACAAAAGATTTAAAAGAAATCTGCCTCCAAGCGGATTTAATTATTGCCGCTGCTGGTCAAGCCAATCTTGTTTCTGCTGATATGGTGTCGGAAGGTACGGTAGTTTTTGATGTGGGTATTCATCGAATTCCGAATAGGCATGGTGGATACCGATTGATTGGTGATGTGGATTTTGATGCTGTCAAATCCAAAGCCCTTGCCATTACTCCCGTCCCTAAAGGGGTGGGTCCAATGACTATTACAGCATTATTGTATAATTGTTATGAACTTTATAATCAGCGTAAATCTTCTCCATGATAGGCAATTCGTTCTAAGGCAAGGATTTTTGCTTGTTTTTCTGCAATAAGGATTTCTTCGATTTCCGGCTTGTTTTTATTAGGAAAGCTTTCAATAATTTCCCGAATAATATCGGGAATCTTATAAAATAAGATTTGATCGTTCAAAAACTGATCAATTACAATTTCCATAACTGCACAGAGTACTGTCGGGAGTAGCCCATCTTCTTGGGCGATTTGCCGAGATAGAGCTAAAAGAGGAAATTTGTTATAATCCGGATCAAAAAATTCTAAGGTTTTTTCTGTAGGGTTGTATTCTTCAAAAGGGGTTGCTAAAGGGTAGTCTGGATGGAATAAGGCATATAAAGCAGGGTATCGCATATCGGTAGGGGATGCAAGGAAATGCCAGTGCCCTCCTTTGCTTTTGATAGCACCGTGTACTAGGGATTGCGGATGTACTAAAACACGAATCTGTGATTCTGGAATTTCAAATAATCGCATTGCCTCTATAATTTCTAAACCTTTATTGAGCATCAAAGCACTACCTACGGTAATATGAGCTCCCATGACCCAAGTCGGATGTTTTAAGACTTCTTCTTTTTTTGTATACTTGTTGATTTCTTTATATAAAAAAGGTCCACCAGAAGCAGTAATAATGAATTCGCTAATTTCTTGTTTATCTTTCCCTCTTAGGAGATCAAAGAGAGAAAGGTGTTCGCTATCTAAAGGAACAATCATCCCACCATATTTCTTTTCAGCTTCTTTGAGGTGTCTTCCTCCTGATACAAGAGCTTCTTTGTTGGCAATAATCAGTTTTTTCCCTTGTTTGAGTACATTGAGGGCAGGGATAAGACCACTCATTCCCAACAAAGCGGATACTACCGTATCGGCTTCTGAAATTTGTGATAGATGATGAAGTCCTTCTTCTCCATATAAAAATTCAATTTTGGGGAACAGTAAGGATAAATTCTCTTGTTTTTCTTTAAGAACCACATAACGAGGGGAAAATTCTCTAATAATTTGGATAGCCTGTTCTATGTTGTTCCAAGCAGAGAATCCCAATAAAGAAAACCGTTCTGGAAAGAGTCTGATAATATCCAAAACAGACGACCCCACCGATCCTGTTGCTCCTAATACAATAATACGATTCACTAGTTCCTTCTTTACTGTTGAGTAGGAAGAACAGTCATCCCTTTAACGCTTTTGTTTAGTGCAACATCGACGGTATACAATTGAATAAAAACTGGTTCTTCTAAAGGAATTTCAAAAGTAAAGGATTCAGTTTGGGAATCAAAAATACCGTCTGTTGGTATTAATCTGATTGTTTGATTTCCGTTAATAATATAGCCAGCTTCTTTAATAATACTATGCTGATCCTCAACGATTACTTCAATAAGGGCATTTTTTGCTGTTTTAGTAACTTTAAAATCACTAATCATAGGTACTTCTCCGTCGAACATAATAGGGAGAGAATTGTATTCTGTGGTGAGGGTGGTTTGGTCGCTATTGGAAGGACGGTCATTAGCTACTAACGTAATCTTTTTATATCCGGAAGGGTACATTTCTTTAGGGAAAATAAAATTTGTTTCTTGGAGTGGTTGTTGATTGATTTTTATTTTTGGTAATCCATCTTCAGCAAGAAAAATATCATATTCTAAGAGATCTTTATTGGCATCTGATGCTGTCCACGAAAAAGTAATGTTGTTACTTTTTTGTTCTATTTTGGTACTATCAATAACAGGCTTAATATTTAATTGAGTAAAAGGAAAAGCAACACTATGGACGTAAGGAATCGCTTTTTGGTCTGATGTAAGAATTGCTTTATACCGAATATAACGGGTTGCTGGGATGGGAACTTGTTGCATATTGGTAATACTAACCCAATCTGACCAATATTTAGGATTGGGAGTGACTCCTCCTTGAACAAAAAACTGGACTCTAGTATTAGGAGGGGTAGAGATTTGAGCATTAAAATTCCCCCAGACGGCTGTATGCGTTGCATCATAAACTTCGGATACGAAAGAACCTTCTGTGGATAACGCTCGATCAATACTCCAAAGAGCAGAAGTATCGCTGGTAAGAAGGACTAACTCTTGATTCTTGGGGAAAATTTCTAAGATTTTTCCTTCTCCTAGACTAGAGTAATAACTTGTTTGAGTGACAAGATCGTAAAATGCGTATAATCCAAATTGATCGGCACCTAAAATAATTTGTTTGTCAAAGATATTAATGGAAGTAAAGTAAAAACGTTGTAGGGAGTATAATTCTTCGATTAAACCGGTTTGTGCGGATACACTGCTTAGTTTACTAATGATTTGTTCTTGTTGATTGTTACTGGCTTCGATTGTAAGCGTATGAATAATATAAAAGGTGTCGTTTGTATAAACAAAACTGGAAGCGTTCCCTTGAAAACTCGCAATTGCTATAAAACGATCTTGATCTTTTTTGTATAGTCCTTTTTCTCCTAAAACCCATAAAGTATTTCCGACATAAATCCCCTCTAAAAGATGATCTTCTGTTTCGA
>JBOFNI010000347.1:0-1868 GCA_051658845.1 Brevinema sp.
CAGCTTGTCTGCCGGTATCTCGATAAGCACTGGATATTTCTAATATTCTCCAAGGGATGTATTGTTTTCTTTGGTGACAATAAAGCTCTCGCATGGCTTTGATTACTTTTGCTTTAAATTCTGTATCTACACCATCCCAACTGATTCCTGTTTGGAATTCATAAACAATGCCCTCTAGTTCATCATCTGATAAATCGCCTAAGCAATCTTTTTCAGAATCATCATTATCATCATTATCAGTATTTTCAGCCATATTATCGCCTTTAGGTGGGATTTTGAGCAAGGAGTTGACAAAAAAACACCTCTATACTATTATAATAGTATAGAGGTGTTTTATGAAATATTTATTATTATTAATAATGATCTTACTAAGTATTAGAGCAGCAGAGCCAGAGGCTCGTTATGATATTGGTCAAGACCTTATCAAAATAGATACATCACCAGAATGTCTGGTATTTATTAATAGTATGGGTACTCCATATTATCAATCGTTATACGGTATAGGTGCATCATCAAATGTTTCTATATATACACGAGATGATTATACTCCATATTATAGAGCAATCTATCAAGATCAAAAAACAAAAGAGTTGTATTTAGCTACGATGAAACTAACAAATAATATCAGTTATACAATAAATTCTAATTTGATGGAGGAACCTCGTTTTCATCCACAACAAAGGGAGCGATACTTATTGTACGTAGGTAGTATCTCTCCTTTGGAAAGAATTTATTATCGTTCTACTGAACAACAATCTGAAAAACAACTTTATATAAAAACCTTAGTCCCTTTTAAAGATGCATATTACTTAGAAGCTGTTACAGAAAATACAAACGTACTCATGTTTCCTGTATTCCCTTCTTTTATGAAAAACTCTTCGGAAACATATTACACAAACCAACAAGGAGATTGTTTTATAAGATTTTCTAGTTGTTATACACCACCAGGTAGTACCATACTACATAACTTTGCACCATATTAATAATTATCTTAAGCTAGATACAAATCTAAAAACAGTATGGTAAGCGTTTTTTTCTCCTCCTTGTCCTAGAGGAATACTGTTTGCATCATAAAGAAAGAGATCATTTTTTTGAAAAGTAATAAAACTTTCTAAAAATAATTCGTGTGTAGTTTGTCTATGTATTCCAGCGGCGATATCACAGACATTACCCTTATTACTGACATGTTTAAACCCTTTATTATTAACAACTAATTTTTCTAATTTTTTAATTATTTCTTCTTTTGAATAGTTTTCAGCAACCCATTCTCTAGCGAGTCTTCCTGTTTCTTGTTTATACATAGCATCTTTGTGTGTTTCATCAGGATACTTGATTGCGTCGTTATAGACGAGAGTGGCTTGTTCATTTGCAGTACGTTCCAGATCAGAGATTAGCAATTCGGTAATGATCATTGTATTTTCCAAATAATTAGCATAAAGACCGATAGATTTTAAGATATCGATATATGTAGACGCTAGTGTACCGACAACTCCTTTTTTATAAGCTACGTTTACCATATCCAAGCCTATATGAGAAGGGATGAATATTTTATCACCGACTGTTTTGTTGTATACTTCGTCTTTATTTTTGCCTGTGGCTTCTCGAATACTGAGTACTTGAGAGATAGGAAGGTTATTAGCGATATACTGCCAAAAAAGCTCTGGGGATTTTTGGATAGCGGAGACATCTTCTTGAGTTAAGAAATACATTCCTTTTTTAAGATTATCGAGCTGAAAGCTGTTAAATTTTGTATTAATATATTGCTGATTGTAAAAATCTTCTGTATTTTCTTCTTGACCCACTTCACTGTTATCATTATGCTGATTATCTTCTTGACCACCGACCTTATGAGAAACAGGAGCGAACAT
>JBOFNI010000348.1:0-6916 GCA_051658845.1 Brevinema sp.
CGTTGTCCTTGTTCTTTAATCGACTGCTGAGCTTGTTTTTTGGTTCCAACAAAAAGAACTTGTCCGCCCTTTTCTGCAACCTCTTTCATTGCGGCATAAGCTTCTTTCAGCTTTTCCGTAGTGTAACGCAAGTCTACGATGTAAATCCCATTTCTTTTTGTAAAGATATAAGGTTTCATTTTTGGATTCCATCTTTTTGTCTGATGTCCGAAATGAACGCCTGCTTCCAACAGATTACGCATTAATTCGGTATCATTATAAATGATGCTTGCCATATAGATTTGTCCTCCTAAGACATATTTGTATTTTCATATTATAACATAAGTATATCTAATAGTCAACAGTATACTTGCAATTCATAATAAAATGTTTTATAATAATCGAAAAGAGGAATTCCATGATTTCTATTAATAATTTTTCTTTAACTTTTCCTAATTTTTCTTTATCAATCCCTTCTTTAGTATTACCAAATAAAGGATTGATCTTTCTTAATGGAGCAAACGGTTCAGGTAAAAGTTCATTATTTCGTGCTATTATAGGTCTTAATCCTCACTATCAAGGAGAGATTCTGATTGAGAATCTCAATCATCTAAATCCTCAACAAATCATCAAAAAAATATCTTATCTTCCACAAATATCAACAACTCTTCCTGCAATTACAGGTCAAGAATTTATTACACAGGGATTATACCTTCATGGAGAAGATCAGAGCAACTATCTTATCAAACAGCTTCGTGTAGAGTATCTTCTACAAAAAACTTGTAGTGCTATGTCAGGAGGGGAAAAACAGTTATTATTGATTGTTCGTAATCTCGCTCTAAAAAAAAATATTTTAATTTTGGACGAACCAGATTCATTTTTGTCCAAATCCAATAAAACACTCTTATCTCAATTAATTTCCGAACTTGCACAAAAGCGTCTTATTTTTATGTCAAGCCACCAAGCAGAATTCTACCAAGCCCATCATGTTTATTCTCTCGTTGAAACATCGGATTATCATTTTACACTAAATTAATAATTTTTCTGAATTCTTTTTTTCTTGACCTTTATCAATAAAAAACATACCTTTCATATAGAAATATACTTGGGAGGTATATCATGGAAAAAATATGGATTAAAGGACTACTGCCTATTGTCCTGTTTGCCACATTTTCGACATCAATATCTTACGCTCAATTTGTCGTCGATACTACAAATATTGTGCAAACAGAAAGCATCATGAACGATAACTTAGAATACCCAAATGCAACAGATGACCCGATAGGGCCCTCGAAAAAGGTAATCAACGATAGTGGATACCATTTTGGAGTATGGGTCAACTATCAACAACAATTTGGAGCATTAGGAGATAAGTTGCTGACAATTGGCGGACCTAGTTTTGGATTTAATCTGGGACGATATTTCTTTATTGGAGGAGGTGTCTATTCTTCTTTCGGAAATATCAATCTAAGCGGTGTAAATGACCATTCACTCGTTTACGGTGGTGGTATTGTTGGCTTTCGTTGGAATCCATCCAGCCCTGTCGTTTTTAGAACACAGGTTTTAGTTGGAGCTATCGGATTTGATACTATTTCCCGTAAGACTCCTGGATTGGTAGAAAATCGAGCTACCTCTGTAATCGTGGTTCCGGAAATAGCTTTCGACATTCGATTGGTAGGATATTTGTACTTATCACTGTCGGCAAACTACCGCTATATCGAAAATCTACCAGATACTTGGAGTGATTTCAAAGGTCTTGGAGCACTCTCTGGAGCGGTCAGTATCGGATTATCATTCTAAAACAAACTAGTAAAAACCCTTCTCTAATAGTGTTGTAGAGAAGGGTTTTTCGTATATATTATTAATATAAATTATAGTCATTGAGAAGACGATACATCCCATGATTATAATTGATAATTTTTACATAGTTTCTTGTTTCCTGATAATCAATAGCCTCGATAAATAAATAAATATCTTTGATCGATTCATATTTTTTTTGCCAACGACCAACTGCTCCAGGACCGGCATTATAAGCGGCAAGAGAGAGTAGAATATTACCGTTCATAACATCCAACATCCGTTTGTGGTAATAGATCCCCATACGCATATTATCATAAAAATCATAATTTGACAGATAAGGCATTTTTAACCAGCGTTTAATATCCGTAGCCGTATAAGGCATCACTTGAGCAAATCCTACCGCTCCTACATGAGAATACACTCTTTTACGAAAATGACTCTCTGCCATAAAAGAAGAAAGCATCCAATACGCCAAATCTTCATCTCCACCACTCCACTCGGTAATCAAATCAAACTGCGGTTTTGGGAATGCCAAATCGACAATATCTTTAGGATAATTAGGAAGATAGGTATAAGCAAACTGATCTCTAATATAAAAATAAAGTCGAAAGGTCAAATACCCTTCAATACTACTATTGATAAAGATATCCCGATATTTGTAATAATAACGAGCAATATTATGTCGGTCTTTATCCCCTTTTATCGCTTCGATCACTGCATTTTCGATATAATCTTGGGTTTCCGGTGCAAAATTGCTGAGAAGTGGGGGATATTTTTCTAATATAGGGATCGCTTTTACTTTATTGAGATCCGCATAAACAATTTTATTAAAATCTTGTTGATCTTTTTGAAAACGTGTTCGATCAACATATTGATCCAATTCTTCATCCATTAAGAAAGATTTTGCCAACATTAATCGGTCTTTTAAATCATAGCTGGAAATCTTTTTTACTAGATCTCCAATATAAGGATCAAATATTTCTCGAAAGTCATTTCGCATTGCTTTTTCTTTTTGTTTGGCAACAAGACCTTCATAACTAAAAGACTCTTGAAACATTAATTGTAAATAAGAACGATAGGCTTCTTCTTTTTTACCAAAATGTTCTTTAATTAAGGCATATTTTAATAAATATGCAGGGTGATTTTGATTCACCACAATCCCTAAATCAACAGCCTGTTCCGCAATTTGCAAATTATGTCTGATTAAGGCTCGGATTACTTGATTGTGTTGATTTTGAGGAATATTACGATAATTTTCTTGATACCAATTAAAAACATAATTAGGATCCCGATGAAACTCTATACCCCTTTGTGCCTTACGATAAAAATCTTTTTGGTAGATTTGATATGCTTTTATTGAAAGCTCATCTGCCAAATCGTATTGTTTTCGGTTGACAAGGTATTCATAGGTATAGGTATAAAAATCCAAACTAGTGTTCTGATTTTGATCAATAAAGGATAATAAAACATTAATAGACTGCTGAGTATTACCTTCTAACTGAAGTTTTGTGGATAAGATTTTTGGATAATATTCCTGATCTTTGCTAATTTCTTGATATTTTTTTGCAAAATCTAAGGCTTTCTCTCGATATTCCGGAATTCTTAAACTCATTTCTACTAAATTAGATAAATCATTGAGGTTACGAAATCGCTGAGGGTCTAAGGTTTTGAGTAGATTCGAATATGCTTTGTTTTGAGCAAATGATTTTTGTACTCTAATAATCGGATAAATATCATAAGCCTGCCCTAATTCACTTTTTGCTAATTCTAGCCAACCCTTGCCTTGAGGAGAAAGATTTTTATTCAATAAAAGCATCGCCGTATAATTCTGAGTAGACCATAAGACAGAAAACAGTTCGTCATCCAAATAAGATCGGATGGGTGAATCACTAGATACCATCGAAACTAACTGCAACAGTGCCATTTCTTCGTCTGCATTAAGAATATTCGGATCTGCTAACTCAATTAGCACTTGGAGGTATCTCCTTACATAAAATGGAAATACAGGAGATTGAGAAAATTCTTCTGCATTGATTCGATAAAATTGTTGAAATGCTTTCGGATAATCCCGTAGCTCTAAATAGCTACTTGCCCATATATATTTAAGTTCAAAACTATTCGCCCTTTCTGGAGTTTTTTCAAAAAATTCTACCACATTACGATAATGACCTTCTCTATAAGAAGCTAAGGGATCATCGAGAATCTTTTGATAAGATAAGATGTTTTGCGTACACATCACCAACATACTCAAAAACAGTACTGCTACTCTAGTCATTGCCATCCCCTTGAAATTCCTTCAACATAGAATGAAGAAGAAATTAGATTATTTTTTATTTATCTTTTATAATAACTATATTTCCCATAAAGGATTAATAATGAAATTTTTCTACCTTCTATTACTAATACTCACACCTTTATCAGCACAAAGTCACAATCAAGCTTATGAGATGTTACAAGGGATTTGGTCTGCCCATAACGAACTTGAGGAGCAAATAGATATTATCTTTAATATCGATTCCACAGGGCAATACGAACTATCTCTTATTACCATCGATGAGGATACTGATATAGAACAACAATCCACGATGATTCAGCAATATATTCCTACACAAGGTTATTTTAAAATTATTGAGACCCTAAGTAATTCAACGGAACAGATCCTAGTACAAACAGAAATCCTCCTAAATGAAGAAATCTCAACCAATTTATTAGAAATTAACGTATCTAATGTTTATATTATTAATGATAATATCAAAGAACTATTCCTGAAACGGTAGTTTTCTCCAATCTTAATACCCTAATTAAACCCGATAAATCCTGGATCAATAAAGGTTGTTGATAATCAGAAAATAAATCACAAACTTTTTGATATTTATGATCTACCTCTAAAAATATCACCCCTGTGGGAGCTAAAAAATCCCTTGCAAATTCCGCAATCCGTTGATAAAAATGGAGTCCTCCTTGTTCGGCATATAATGCTGTATGAGGTTCAAAGTTTTTCACCTGATCTTCAAGTTGTTCCATATCATAACCATCCAAATAAGGCGGATTAGAAACAATACAATCCCACGTTTCGGACTGCAGGTTTTGTTTTAGAAAATCGATTCGTTCAAATTTGATTCGATCTTCTTCTAGTTTTAAAGCACGTTGGGAATTGCGGAAAGGTTGTTCCACCAGATCAATCCCTTTGATAAAAGCATTTGGAAAAATCTTCGCTAGGGAAAGAGCAATCGCTCCTGTCCCCGTCCCAATATCAAGAATCTTTAAATGTTGTTGAGGCTTATAATATTGTTTTACAGCATCTACCAATACTTCCGTATCATAACGGGGAATTAGGGTTTCTTCCGAAACAGGGAATTTTTCTCCATAAAAATAACTATACCCCAAAATATAAGCCAGTGGCTTTTGAGTTTGTCGCTCGTTGATTATTTGATAAAAGCGATCTTGTTGAGGTATAGGTGCGTTTCGATATAGGGATAATTCATGCCGAGGAATCCCCAGCAGATCTAAAAAAATCCTTGTTAATTCTTCATCTCTTTCGGGAAAACGAGCTAAAGGAAGTTGCTTTTTCCCATAATCCCATAATTCATTTACCGTGTTATTCATAAAATATTATAACAGTAATTTTATTTTTATACAATCCTAACTTGGATATTGAATTTTTATAAAAAACATAGTATCATTTATAAGAACGTTGAATAATATGATAGAAGAGGCTTATATGATCATCGCCTTAATCACCGGAAAAACCCACATTCCTCGTCTTGCCCCTTTATTTCATCTGCTCCAAGAAGAACTATCCCTCATAGGTGTTGATTCTTTTATTGTATCTCCTGATGAAATCCCTCCTTTAAATAAAAGCTTTGATATAGTATTTTCCATAGGAGGAGACGGAAGTTTTGTGGGAGCAGTACGCAAATATATTTATTATAACATTCCTATTATCCCAGTTAAAGGTGGGCATGTGAGTTTTTTAGCTAATCTAGAGCCTAAATCCTTCAAAAAAGAACTACCCAAACTATTTTCTCCTAAAAATCAGTGGACAAGAAGAATGGTGTTATCCGGTAAAAAAAATAATAGTGAAACATTAATCGCCCTCAACGAATTTTTATTCTCTAACCAACGCAAAGGAATGCTTGCCGAATTTATTGTTTATATTAATAATAAACAGGTTATGCAAGTAAGAGCCGATGGTATTCTTATTGCTACACCGACAGGATCAACCGCATACAATCTCTCAGCCGGTGGACCTATTTCGTTACCAGATATGGAATTAATCACCATTACCCCTATCTGTTCTCATATTTTAGGCGAACGACCTCTCGTCATTGGACTGAACAACAAGATTCGTATTACTAATCTTTCCTCGTCAAATTCCCAAGTATGGGCAGATGGTCAAGAAGCTTTACCGTTTGAACGGGGAGACAGTTTTACCATCATGAAACCCCTTTATATTGATAGTTTATATACTCCTTCCCATGAATTTTTTAGCTCTCTATCCCGAAAACTAGGTTGGAGACTGGGAATAAAGAAGAGTAAGTCTTAGGATTTTTTATGTTAGAAAGAATATCAATCAAAAATTATGCGATTATCGACAATCTCTCTTTAGACTTTCATAAGGGATTTTCGGTATTTACCGGAGAAACCGGTGCCGGTAAATCGGTACTTATCGGAGCTTTAGGATTATTATTAGGTGCTCGGAGCGATTCTTCAATGATCCGTTCTCATGAAGAACAAATGACGATTGAAGGAGAGTTTCATATTGAAGATCCTGAGATACAAAACGCTCTCCTTAGTCTCTCGCTGGATGATCCTTCCCATCTCATTATCCGAAGAGAAATCTCCCAGCAAGGAAAAAATAGGGTTTTTATTAACAGTAATCAAGAAACAGTATCCCGCCTTGAAGAAATAGGCAGTCGTTTAGCCGATATGCATGGACAACACGATCATCAATTACTCCTCAACAAAAAAGTCCACGGTGATGTGCTGGATTCTTTCGCAGGATTAATCCCTCTGCAACAGCAATTTGCTGTTATTTATCAACAAACACTGAATAAATTAGAAGAAAAATCCTTACTAGAAAACAACGCTCAAAAACTCAAAGACGAAACAGATTATTATCTTAACGCTTATCAGG
>JBOFNI010000349.1:0-1161 GCA_051658845.1 Brevinema sp.
TGCCAGCCACTGTTGGGTCCTTGAGCAAGACCCTTAACCCCTTCCTGCTCCAGGGGCGCGTATCATCGCTGACCCTGCGCTCTGACCCCAACTTACAAAGATGGGGTATGCGAAAAGAAACATTTCACTGTGCTGTAAATGTATATGTGACAAATAAAGGTTGCTTTGTTTGTTGTTTGTATTCGACTTGAGATTGACAATATTGCAATTTTTCTTTTGACGCTTTATGACCATTCTCTGCTAGTTTAGATAAGACTGCGACCGAGTCTTTATGGCATTGTTCTATAGTTGACGAACAGACTAGTATATCGTCCATATATTGTAACACAGTGCTCTCTAGCAACAAGTCACTTAGATCTGCTTTTAAAACTTTGTTAAATATGTGTGGCGAATGTTTGAATCCCTGAGGTAGGCGGTTATATGTGTACTTGTTTCCTGCATAGGTGAATGCAAACAGATGTCTACTCTCTTCTGCCACTGGAATACTGAAAAAAGCTGAACAAAGTTCAATTACAGTGAAATATTTGGCTTCTGGGGGTACATTAGATAGCATTGTCTGAAGATTTGGGACATCTGCTGGCAGATCTTCCGTTATGTCATTAATTGCTCTTAAGTCATGCACTAAACGCTACTTCTTTTTACCTGCCTTTTTCACAGGAAAGATCGGAATGTTGCAGTAGCTACTTGTTTCTACTAACACCTCCGCTTTAAGTAGACCATTAATTGTCTCCCGTATACCTGCTTCCGCCTCAGGCGTCAGAGGATACTGTCTTATTCGGGGAAACAGCATATTTGGCTTAACTGGTACTATGACGGAATTTGCTGATTTAACCAAACCCACATCTGTTTCATGTTGTGACCATAGCTCAGGAGAGACCAACCTTTCCATCTCTGCCTGGAATTTAGATTCAGCAATCTCTGCTACAGGGAACTGATTTTCTGAAACACAACTGAGGACAATTTCCTGTGGAGTACCAACTAATTTATCACCGTACAGAATCTTAATATAAACAAGATTGTCTGAATGAAAAATTAACGGGTTAATCGTTGGATTCCACTTTACCTTTGCTGCCTTCTCCATCATTGGCCCAAGGTCCTTTGCTTCACTGTCTTTTCCTAAATACAAGGTAACATGGGGAACAGAATCTGACACATTAAACC
>JBOFNI010000350.1:0-1598 GCA_051658845.1 Brevinema sp.
TATTGACCATTAGTATATCAAATTTTCTTTGTTTTGTCAAGGTTTGAAAGGAAATTTTCTCGATAAATTTCTATTGGGTATTTAAAATACGATCCAAGATTCGATATTGTAATGCTTCACTAATATGAATTTCGTTAATCTCAGTATCTTCTGATAAATCGGCAATGGTTCGAGCACATTTAACGATTTTATCGTAAGAACGAAGAGAAAGATTTAATTTTTCCATTGCCATTTTTAAAATATCTTTTCCTACTTGATTTGGAGTACAAAATTTTTCGATTAATTGTGGAGTCATATCGGCGTTAGTACGGATATGATATTCTTGCAAGCGTTCGCTTTGAATTAATCGTGCCTGATGAACCCGTTTTTTGATTGTTTCCGAAGATTCCCCACGATATTTTTTATCCAGTTTTTCGTGAGGAACGGAGCCGACTTGAATATGCATATCGATACGATCTAAAAAAGGATAGGAGAGTTTTTTTATCAAACGGGAGATATTTTCTGCATTCCAGGGTTCCTCACGCTGGGTTTCTCGAGAAGGATTCATTGCTCCTACAAGCATAAAATTTGCCGGAAATTCAACGACTCCTTCAGCTCTTGAAACAGTAATTTTTTTTTCTTCTAAGGGTTGGCGTAATACTTGAATAACTCTGGAACTAAATTCTTGCATTTCGTCCAAAAATAGGATACCGTGATGGGCTAAACTGATTTCTCCCGGTCTGGGAATACGGCCTCCCCCGACAATAGAAACATCAGAGGCGGTGTGGTGTGGTGCACGAAAAGGTCGATCTTGAATCAAACAAGATTCTTGGAGTAATCCGGAAACACTGTATATTTTGGAGCTTTCAATGGATTCTTGATAATTCATAGGAGGGAGAATCCCCGGTAGACGACGGGCAAGCATGGTTTTTCCTGTGCCAGGAGGGCCGAGCATCAAGATATTATGACCCCCTGAGGCAGCTATTTCTAAGGCTCGTTTGACACTTTCCTGTCCTTTAACATCGCTAAAACAAGCATAATTTTTTGAAGGAGTGGGAGTGGGTAACTTGGTAATAGATCCTGCTTGTTGTGTTCCGTTTAGAATCTGAAATGCTTCTTGTAACGAGTCTACGGCAATAATTGTTAATCCACTAATGAGGGAGGCTTCTTGAGCGTTTGCCTTAGGGCAGATAAAACGAGTAAAACCTTGATCTAAAGCATAACCTGCTAAGAGTAGAATTCCTTGAGCCGAACGAAGACGACCGTCTAAAGAAAGTTCTCCAACAATAAAATCCTGTCCGGAGATTTCTAATTCGGATTCTTCTGAGAGAATACCCAAAGCAATCGGTAAATCAAATAGAGTGCCGATTTTTCGGACTCCTGCAGGTGCGAGATTGACAACAATCTGCTTTCCAGGAAAATGAAACCCTGAATTGACAATAGCGGCTTCTACCCTTTTAGTCGATTCTTTAACGGCTGTACTGGGCAGTCCTACAATTTCAAAACTTTTTAATTTTGATCGGATGTCGATTTCTATCTCAATCGTTAAGCATTCTAATCCTAAAAATACCCCTGAAAATACTCTTGTCATATAATTCCCCAATTACCTATTATTATAT
>JBOFNI010000351.1:0-13216 GCA_051658845.1 Brevinema sp.
ATTCGGAATTCGATGAATACCCACATCAAAAACTACCGTACCTTCCGACACCATATCAGCAGAAACAAGATTGGCTTGACCAGCAGCGGCAATAATTAAATCCGCTTGGAGGCAGATTTCTTTTAAATCTTTTGTTTTATGATGAGCCAAGGTAATCGTCGCTTGTTTTTGAAGTAATAACATTGCCATCGGTTTTCCAACAATATTACTGGCTCCGATAATAACGGCATGCTTCGATTCGGGAATCCACCGATCAGCTATAGAGTCTAAGAGCATCATCATCCCTCTTGCTGTTGCTGGTGCAAATGCAGAAACTCCGGTACTTAAATTACCAACATTATAAGGGTGAAAACAATCAACGTCTTTTTTAGGATCAACAGCTGCTAAAATCGTATATTGATTAATATGTTGGGGTAAAGGAAGTTGAACTAAAATCCCATGTACTTCAGGATCTTGATTTAAAATCTCTATGTAATTTAACAATTCCCTCTCCGTAATATTCTGATCAAAAAATAATGGTTTTGAAAGAATACCAACTTCAAGAGAAGCTTTAATTTTGGATTGGACATAGATATGAGAAGCAGGGTCATCACCGACTAAGATGGTTGCTAACGACAGTTGGTAAGGAAATACTTCTAATTTTTTTTTCAATATATTGTTGGTCTTTTGTGCAAGTAGAGATCCGTCAAGAATAAGTGTTTCTTTCAATAGTAACTCCTATGGGTCAATTGTAATGTTTTACTTAAAAGTTTCCGATAATAGCAATAATAATTTTTAAAAACTAAGGGTGTCCTATGTCAGAACATATTCAAGAAGAAAATCAAAATACAGAAATTGAAGGACTACAAGAAATTGAAGAACAATTCTTTGATACCTTAATTATTAAAGGAAAGTTTAAATTCCAAAGTGCCGGTATCTACGGTATTTTTGCTATTATCCTACGAACTGATATTGATTTTGGTATTTATTATGATTTAAAACTCAATCCTTTCATCTCACTACATATTCTCACTTCTTATTTTAGTGATATTTTTCATATTAACCTTAAAGAACCTTGGGCAAGTTTAGAAAAAACATTTAATGAAATTCAAATTAAAGGTTCTTATGCAAACTCTATTACCGAAACTTTTCAAAAAGGTACTAACGGCGTTTTTAACGAAAACGGAGAAACTAGTTTTCGTCTAGTAACAGATTTTAAAGAAAACAAGCTCAGCCAAATTCATAACGAATTAGATAATATTCTCTCTCAAATTTATAAAGACAGACAGTTACACTTGGAAATTTCTTTTGAAGAAGTCAATGGACAAGATATTGCTTCTATCAAAGAGTTTCGTATTAAAAATGAAATTCCCGAACCCAACGAAAATGTCCTCAATACTCCAGCCATTAATATTGATCCCCTTAATTTCTCTATTCCTGCACGTCCAATACTAGCTCCTATCGGAGAAGGAGTCCCCTCCAACCAGCTCTCCAAAGGAGTTCGTATTCTGATGAAAATAGACAGTAACTCCAGTTACGGTCAACAGTGGATCAACATTTTTAAAGCATTCGATAAAGAACATAAAAAAGTCATTCCACTTATTGGAACTGTAGAACAGATTGGACCCATTATCAAAAACAATCTTGATATTCTCGTGAAGTATCAAGACGATCAATATACCAAATTTAATATTGAATCAGGGATTAAAATCAAATTATTCCAACCTCATGGACAAGAATTAGTAATTGATCCCCTATCTCAAGATCATTATGAACGTAAAACTAATAACTCGTCTAACAAAGGATTGCAACAATTGTTTCAAGAACAAGGCTTTAAAAACATGGCTATAGCAGGGATCGGTTTACTTATTATTTCCTTAATAGCTTTGTATTTTATTATTTTATTTTAATCATATAGATTGCATATTACTTTATATATAATCATTGTTCAAAAACGATTATTTGTTAATTGGCAATCGATAAAAAATGATCATCTAACAAAGAAAGAATAGATATTTAGAATACTAATACTAAAGAATATAACCAAATAATAATAATCGTAATATACACACCATATGTAAATTTTCGTGATTCTTTAATTAATCCCACAATACAGATTAACAAACTCAAAATAAAAATAATAAAGAGTGTATACAAACTATTAAGTGGCAGTTCAGCCCAAAAAGAATCTTTATAAAAAAATGAAGCAATTACAAGTGCTAATAAATTAAAAATATTACTTCCGGAGATATTTTCTATTGCCATATTGGTAATACCTCGTCTTACAATTTGGAATGTCGTTGCTAATTCTGGGATAGATGTTGAAAATGCTAAAATCAAGGTTCCGATAAAATGTTCTCCCAGAGGCTTACCATAAATCGGTACTGGTATTGTTGCCATTTGTTTACAAATCAATACCAAAACCCAAGATAAAACGATAATCGAACAAGAAAAGAAAAGAAATGTACTGATAATTTTTATAAAAGAGTTTGTGGTCGTACGGGTTTCTTCTTTCAAATTGACATTAAGATCGTAGGTATGTCGCATAATAAAATAGTAAATAATAATCATAACCAAGCCTATCAGATACTTATTTGGTATAATCTGAGAAATCGGATATACGCTGATAACAATCCCCACCACACTTAATAAAATCAAACTACCTAAAAAACTAAAAATAGAAGTATTTGTTACCGTAATTGTTTTGTCCTTAAAAAACATAAGAATCATACTTAAAATAGCAATATTTATTGCATTAGATCCTAAAACTCCCCCTATTGCCAATCCTAAAGAGCCTTGAGAAGTCGCAACAATAGCGCCAACCATTTCAGGAATAGAAGTAATCATCGCAATCAAGACAAAACCAATAAAAGCTCCCGATATATGAGTAACAATAGAAAGTTGATCCGCATAAAAGGCTAAACGATCCCCTATAAAAAAAATAATAGCCGTCAATAAGGCAATCATTCCAACTAACGTAATAAAATTATTCCAAATAAACTCCATCCAATACCTCTATATCCTATTTTTACGGAACAATTTTGCCATGAAATATCCTAGGGTAGCTAAGGCAACAATCAATGCTCCTGGTACAATATCCCAATAAAAGGACAATAAAATCCCACCTACCATCGATAAAGCAGTAAATATAAATGCTATCAACAAACTATAACGCATATTCTTTTGCCATAATAAGGCAAAAGCAGCCGGAAGAACAGTCATTGATGCAACGAGTAACACCCCAACCAATCTGATTCCTAAAATGATACTAACAGATAATATAATATACAAAACCGTATTCCAAAAGTCAACTTGAATCCCCGATACAAAAGCTGCATCACTATCAAAAATCACGAAAAGGATTTTATTTAAATTAGGCAGGATCAAACTCAATACCAGAACAACAACGATAAAAGCAATCTCCAATTCTTGATAGGAAATTGCCATTAAATCTCCAAATAAAAATGCTTTTAAATTAAAAGCATTATTTTCTGCAAAAGATAATAAAATAAGTCCGAATGCCATTGACGCTGAAAATAAAAGACTAATCCCTAACTCTGAAGATTTTTTGTGAGAACGTCCGGCAAATACGGTAACCAAAGAACAAAAAATCATTGTTGTGATTAATTGATTCCATCCCATTAAATGAGCCAAACCTATTCCCCCAAAAGCAGCATGTTCTGTCCCTATTGCTAAAAAGGAAAGTTTTTTAGTAACAATCAGAAAAGAAATTAACGCAAATAATACCGACAAAATCAACGCAACCCCAAGTGCATTCATAAAAAAAGAATATTGAAAAAATGTCTCTATCAAAATCATGTTTTATTATAATACAATTATTCTATAAATACAAACAAATAAATAATAATTTTAAAAATCTCTCTGCTGTAAAAATATACTGATCGCTTGAAATAAATCTGTTTTTGTCTTACTGTAGTTTAAAAGCTGATGACGAAATCCATACGGTTCTTCTTCATAAGGAATACAATATTTTTTTGTTTCAACAATAGGTGATGATACAGAAGATTGAATCCATTCCAAATTATCACTATGCACCATAGTATCCCCTTCACAATAGGCAAGAAAAAGCGGAATTTTGATCTTATAAAGATTCGTTCTTAATTCTTTTAATCCCCTTTTAAAAGTAAAAATTGTGTAAGGGTATTGTATTCCTTCAGCATCACAACATTTTTCTACCAAATATCGCTCCTTAGGATTTTTAATTTCTTGTAAAAATCCATTCGGGAGTAAAAAAGACATGAAACCTGATAAATAAATCGCTAGATTTTCCCACCAAAGAAGATGATCGCCGTACAAACGAATAGGGCTAGAAATCACTATCAATGCATCAAAATCTCTCTCCGTTGCCATACTCATTGCTAAGCTTCCCCCTTGAGAATGACCACATAACACCGTATGTTGATAATGCTGAGGAAGTACATTAATTTTTTCCCGTATTACCATAAGACTCTCTTCCCAAGCCCACGATCCTATCGTACGTAGTTCCTCTCTCGTTGCCGCAGATGCGGGAAGCGCCGGAGCATAAATATCCCAACCTTGCTTTACCAAAACATCACCCAAATCTTCAAATGTTTTCGGTGTTGAAAACATCCCATGAAGACAAATTAATAATTTGTGATTATTCGGTGCGGTAATCCATAAATCTTCCGTACACGAATATTTACGATCCAAGACATCTTGGCGTATCGAACGATGAAAGATCGTACTGTGATTTAATACCACAAATAATACTATTATTAATAAGACTAGTAAATAAATCATAAAATTCTCCTTATATACTTAATATACTTAATTTCGTTATTTTATTGTAACATAAGTTGATTTTTTTGTAAATTACCTGTATTATAACAAGAGAATAATGGATTTATTTTCTATTTGTTTTAAGAAATCCTAGGGCGAGTTCCGAAAATAAATCTATAAACATACAGGATTAAACATGAGCCTCTATATTGTAGGTACTCCTATCGGGAATCTTGAAGATATTACGTTAAGAGCGATTAAAACACTCAATCAAGTTTCTGTAATCGCTTGTGAAAATATTCCCCGCACTAAAATTTTACTAAGCCATTTAGGAATTTTAAATAAAAAATTAATCGAATATTCTCCGGCCAACGAAAAAAATTCAGCACAAGGAATTATCAATCTGTTAGAACAAGGTCAGGATGTAGCATTAGTTAGTGATGCTGGTACTCCTTGTGTATCAGATCCTGGGGTTTTAGTAGTAAAGTTCGCTGGTGAATTAGGATTTCCTGTTATTCCTATTCCCGGAGTATCTGCACTAACAACTATTCTTTCTGTTGCCGGAATTGGAGGAGATAACGTCGTTTTTACTGGATTTTTATCAAAAAAAGAAGGACAACTAATCAAAACGCTCCAACATTTTGCCGATAAAAATAATGTATTAGTTATTTTCCTTTCTTGCCGACGGGTAAAAAAATTCTTAAAAACACTAAAGGATTTAAGCATTTCTGCCGATATTATGTTAGGGAGAGAATTGACTAAATCTTATGAGAGTTTTTATCGAGGATCACTTGAAAAAATAGAGATCCCTGAACAAGAATGCCGAGGTGAATTTGTCGCTGTGATAAAATTTCATCAATCGTTCTCTCTTCCTCAAGTAGAACAAGGGTTTTCTAAAAAAGAAAAACGGCGTTTAAAACAACAAGCAACAGATCGTCAGTTGGCTGACTAACGATCTTATATAAAAAAAATAAAACGAAACAGGGATGATATCAATCAGGAGGTTACTTATGGAGATTCGTGGTGTTAGCGGCATAAATCCCACAGACAACAACAAGCCACACAAAGTAGTCCAAGCTCCTTCAATAAAAAAATCAACTCCTCAATCAGATTCATTAAAAATATCTGAGGATGTTCAATTTTTAGAAGATGAAGCTTTCATCAAAGAAGTCTTAGGTAGAATACCGGATGTTGATCATGAAAAAATCAACAGAATCAAAGCAAAACTCCAAAATGGAGACTATAACACTAAAGAAACAATAGATATTCTGACCGAACGCCTTGCTAAAGTTTTAGGATTATAAAAATAAAGCACCTATAATAGGTGCTTTATTTATCTTTTGAATACTTTTTACTAAGATCACTTATATAGCTAAATATTTAAGATATTTCTTGATAGAATCTCTTAAATAAAATATTTTTTATTCTTTATCAACCAATAATTCCTGTAAATCTTCTTCTTTAAAAATACCCAATGATTCGTGTAACTGTACAGCTCTTCGAGATCCAAAAACTCCCGCTTTTGCCTTAAATTTAACATTACGCCCAATATAAATATCAATATCCGCATTAACTTTTGTATCAAACCGAATCACATCACCTTCTTGTAATTTAGAAACTTCAGAAAACGATAGGGTTGTTTCCGCCAATTGAGCGATAACCGTTAATTTGATATCATTAATTTGTTGCTTAATAAAGGTAATATGCTCAGCAGTAATATTATTATTAACGGCAGAATACCAATACTGAGCAGAAAGTTTATTAATAATAGGTTCTATAGTAATATAAGGAATACAAAAATTGATCATTCCTTCCACTTCACCAATTTTGGTGTCAAAAGTAGTCAAAATAACCATTGTATTTGGAGGTACAATCCCAACAAACTGGGGGTTTGTTTCGATATTTCCCAAACGAGGACGAAGATCCGTCATATTCGCCCAAGATTCTCTAAGATTTCCAAGCAGACGAACAAGAATTCCCTCAATAACAGACATCTCAATATCCGTTAATTCCCTATTTGTCTTTAAAGTTTCCCCTTTACCACCGAATAAACGATCAATAATCGAAAACGTAATCGCAGGATCAACTTCAATAATGGCACTCCCTTTTAAAGGATCCATATTAATCACTCCCAAAGTCGTAGGGGAAGGGATCGACCTAGTAAATTCTTCGTAAGTTAATTGATCTACAGAAACCACATGCACCTGTACCAACGAACGAAGTTGAGCGGCAAGTGATGTCGTTGTCAAACGGGCAAAAGTTTCGTGGATCATTTGAAGGGTACGAACTTGATCTTTTGAGAACTTATCGGGTCTTCTAAAATCGTAGACTTTTAAGCGTTTTTTATTTTTGTTCATCCGAGCTGCGGCAATAGCACTCTCTTCATCGCTTACAGTAGCATTAGGACTGGAAACTGCTGTTAAAAGAGCATCAATTTCGTCTTGTGACAATATCTCTGTCATCTTCTTTCCTTAATATTAAGAAACAGTAAATTCTGTATAATATACAGCACCCACTTCTCCGTTGATAAATAAACTGTTGATTGTTCGGCGAATTTCTTCTTTTAATTGTTCTTTTTCTAAAAATTCATCAATTTGATTTTTTTCTTTAGAATTAAGAAGATTTAAAATAACATCGCGAATTTGAGTGTGCCGAGCGACAAGTTCTGAATGAAGTTGCTTATTTGCCGCATCATATCCTAAGGATAAAGCAACACGCATAAAATAATTCGCATCCAAATCCGCCGTATTAATTCGAAATTCCCCCAAATCATAATAAGAAAGTGGTGCTGGTTTAGGTTGGAGTTGTGCAACAATAGCATTTTCACTTCTTTCTTGAGATACTCCACCTTTAAAAACCACAAACATAATAATAACAGAAATAACAACAGAAATTAAAACAGGAATCAGATATCCTAAAATCGTCATAAGAATTTTAGCAACAGGACTTTTTGCCTTAGGCAATCCCTCCTCAGAACCCTCATCCAGTAATTCTTCATCAGCCATAACTACCTCCCATTAAAATAATGCATATACTATTATATTTTAATTGATTTTTCAATAAAATGCAATTTTTATAATGATTTATCCACTAACTTCTTTCCTTGCCTTATCATCAAAAACCATGTATAATATAAAAAAGGAGAACGGTATGGTAAAAAAATATACAAATGGTGTCTATCAAGAAAACTCTTGGATTTATTTTAATACAAAAAGTCAAGAAGCAATCATTGTCGATCCTGGTGATGAATTAGAAGGACTTTACGATCTTTTAGGAGCTTACACCCTTACTCATATTTTTATTACCCATGGGCATACCGACCATATTCAAGGTCTTGAAGAAGTCAAAGAAAAATACCCGAATGCTCTCATTGTAGCTCATCAATTAGCAATAGAAACATTACCTGATCCTTACAAAAATCTTTCTCACATGTCAGGGATTCACATTGTTGCCCCTAAGCCGGACTGGACTTATGAAGGAGAAAGTGCCGTTATTCATGCTGCAGGTCAAGATTGGACACTCGTCCATACACCAGGTCATGCCATGGATCATACAATTTTTTTAGGAGAAGATAAGACTCTTTTTAGTGGTGATGTGATCTTTGAACAAGGAAGTATGGGACGTATAGATTTTCCAGGTTGTGATCCTATAGCCATGCGAGTATCTATTGCTAAAACACTGTCTGCACCAGAAGATAGCATGGTATACCCTGGACATGGAAATAATTTTACTATTGCAGAAGCACGACCTTATTTCCAAATAAATTTTTAAGATTTCACAATATTTTATTAAAGCTAAGTAAAACAGCTAATCATCCTCTAAAACAAAACCTAACACTTGTCGATCACTAAGAGAGAAATCTTAACATATTTATTATTTTAACTACAAAAAATCCTTATTTCTGTTTTGTATTAAGCATAATCGGCTTAATTAAGAAATAATAAATAAAAATCGTTAAGAGAATCGAAGCACTGAAAGGATTAAAATCCATCGTATTTATTTTTTTAATAAATAAAGTATAAACAATCAAACTAAAGACCGTTATCGAAAAGAGATCAATAAATAACCAAACTTTATAATGGCTTTCTTCCACAGGAGAATCTTGATACTCTTCTTCTTGATACTCTTCTTCTTGGTAATAAGTTTTCGGTTTCTGTGTTTGTTTATAAATTAATACAATAAACACAATTCCAAACAAAATAGCAAGAGAAATCGCTGTATATAAATCCAATGATAAGAAATAATTAATAATATTTTCCATTATTTCCCTATTCATGATAATTCTTCCAACTCTTCTCTAATAAAAGAAACAAGCTCCCTAATATATTCTTTGGTAAATTTTAGTTCGATCCCTGCCATTTGATAGAGATCTGCAAGAGGAATCTGATGACCCGCGTTAAGAAAATTTTTATAATTTTCAATAGCCAAACTAGGATTTTTCTTATATTCTCTATAGACAGCTAAAGCTCCAAGCTGAGCAATTCCATATTCGATATAGTAAAACGGGATCTCAAAGATATGAAGCTGAAATAACCATTGTATTGTCTGTTCTATTTCTAAACTATTCCAATCAATTCCTGTAGAAAAACGGCTCATCATCTCTACAAAAGCCTGTTCTCGTAATTCGTGAGTACCACTATCCGTATAAATCCTTTGTTGGAAACTGTCTACAATCATACACCAAGGAAAGAATTTTAATGCTCCTTCTATTTGATCACATTTTGCTTTACGGAAATCTTCAGGATTGGGATAACACTCTTTCCAAGAATCCATCGTAAGCATTTCCATACTCATGGACGCAAGCTCTGCTGCTTCCATCGGTAAATCCAACAAACTAGTATAAGAATGATCCGCTTGAGCAAATTCATGCATGGCATGTCCAATCTCATGAACTAAAGTAGTCAGATCACTATGCAAACCCACTGCATTCATAAAAATAAAAGAAGCTCCATATTTGTTTAAGGGATAAGAATAGCCTCCTGGAGCTTTGTTTTTACGATTGAACAAATCCAATAATTTGGTATCGTTCATTGAAGAAAAATTTGCTCCAAATAACGGATCGGTTTGATTCATCATGGTAATATGCTTAGGAATCAGATCTTCCGGTTTATCAACAGGTTTTAAAACATGACCATCTAGAGATACAACCATATCCCAAGGTTTTAAACAATCCAAATTAAGTATTTGTTTTCTTTTTTGATTTAGTTCTGCAATTAACGGAATTATCTCCGATTCTACAGCATCGTGAAAATTGTAAATATCCTGTACCGTATAAGAAAATCGTCCTTTTGCTTGATGCATATAATCTCGATAATTTGTAAAGCCAGCATTTTTTGCAATCTGTTGACGCAAATCATAAAGTCGATCAAATAAATCGTTTAATTCCTGTTTATGGGAAAGCATTTTTTCCGAACGTGCAGACCATGCCCGTTTCCGAACAATACGATCTTTATCTTTAAGAAATACTGCCATTTCAGGAAGTGTTTTTTCCTCACCATTAAAGGATACCGTCATATTCCCAATAATAGAACGATACTCAACCCCTAATTTATTTTCTTCAATACTCAGAGGAACATTCTCTTCTCGAAACAAATCTCTATCATTCTTCAAAATCTTTTCCAATAATATCCCTGTTTTTCCATGCTTAGCAATCCATTCTTTTAAAGCAGGAGAATTTAAGATAATATTTTTTAAAATATTATCCTTAGGAGTATAATAAGCAACTATATTTTGTTGAAATGCCGTATAATCTTCGACGATTTTTTTATCCGAAGTATTACAGGTCATCTTAATATAAATTTCGCCACCAGTATCACGGATTTTATGATTCAATTCATCATTTTTTTGAAAAAAAAGCTCTAATTCGTCAACAGTTTGAGGTGTTTCTTTTTCTAATTCTTCTACCCAACTTTTTAACGAAGATAAATCATGAGGATTAATCTCTCCATAAAAATATTTATCGGGGCGGATCTCTAAAACCATATATTCTTCCTTAGTTTATATTTAATATCATAACACTCTATTTATTTTATGTCAACATCGTTACTCTTCATAAATCTTTTTTAATCAAAAGAGCATTATAAATAATAAACCCCATAAATGGGGTTTATTATTTATAATGATGGATTTATATTTTCTTGTGGTTTCTTCTTTCCAAGAATTTTTAAAGAATCATAATGCTTGATCCCTGTACCTGCCGGTATTAATTGACCAATAACGAGATTTTCTTTCAATCCTTGTAAATTATCTACAGCACCTCGTAAAGCAGCACTGGAAAGAACCTTCGGTGTTTCTTGGAAAGAAGCAGCAGATAAGAAACTATCAGTTACTAAAGCTGCTTTCGTCAATCCCATCAAGACTGGTCGTGCTTTTGCCGCTTGACCTCCTTGAGAAATAACATTTTCATTTTCTCTTTGGAAGTAATGACGGTCAATCACCTGTCCGATAATAAACTCCGTATCTCCCGGATCGGTAATTTCGACTTTGCGAAGCATTTGACGAATAATAATAGAAATATGTTTTTCATTAATTTCTACCCCTTGAAGTCCATAAACATCTTGTATTTCTTCTAAGAGGAATTGCTCTACCGCATTCTGACCAAGAACCCGTAGAATATCATGCGGACTGACCACACCATCACAGAGTGGTTCTCCGGCTTCCACACGGTCTCCTATACGCACATAAATATTTTTACCAGCAACAACCATATGACTAAAAATCCGTCCGTTAACTGATTGAACGTTGATTGTATACTTACCTTTTTTCTGAGCAATACTTTCAACGACACCTTCACAAGAGGCAATCACTGCAGAATTTTTTGGCTGACGAGACTCAAAGAGTTCGGTAACACGAGGAAGACCCCCAATAATATCTTTTGTTCGACGTTTTGCCATAGGGCGGCGAGCAACCGTACCACCGGCTTTCACATAAGAACCTTCTTCTACTGCTAAGGAAACACCGGCAATAATCATAAAACGTTCTAATTCATTACCTTCTTTATCCGTAACTAAAAGAATCGACTTATCTTTTTCTATTTCACCGTCTACTTCATGTTCAAGATATTTAATAATACCATCGTATTCACAAACATAAAGTTCGTTATAAGGATCAAATTCAACAATACTGGTACTTCTTGCAATCTGCATCCCACCCTCAACTAAAAGTGTTGACCCAACACGAATAGGATAGGTATAACGTTGAGATTCTAAAGCTAAAAGCGTATTTTTTACTTTTCGAATGATTACACGCCGTCCAAAACGAATTTCTTCGCCTGTTTTACGGATTGCTACCGTATGTTCCGCCGCAATCTCCTGATTATTTAATCGAGCGGCATCTTCAGGATTTTGAAGTTCATCAATGGGAATTTGAACTAATACTTTTTGAACCTCTACTACCCCTTTACGAGTAACAATTTTTTCTACTCCGTTATCTCCTTGTCTTTCTACAATATTTTCAGGAACAGAAAGCACAAAAGCATCATAAGATAAGGCAAGACGATTTTCTTCAGAGGTCGCCTGCGCTGTGCCACCAATATGGAAGGTACGCATCGTCAACTGAGTACCGGGTTGTCCTATTGATTCGGCAGCAATAATTCCAACGGCTTCTCCAATATTGACATTTTTCAATTGGGAAAGATCCCAACCGTAACATTTTGCACAAACTCCTTGAGGAGCTTCACAAGTTAATACCGAACGAATTCTTAGTTTATCAATATCCGCCTCTTCAATTTTACGAACGGCATCTTCATCGATAATTTCATTAGATTCAACAATCAAGCTTCCATTACGAGGATCAAAAACATCGATTGCAGAAACACGTCCCAAACAACGATCCGCTAATGTTTTTTTAATTTCTTCACCACTACGGACTGTTTCCAATTCCATATAACAAAGAGTCCCACAGTCATGCGTCGTAATAACAACGTCCTGAGCAATGTCAACCAATTTACGGGTCAAATAACCAGCATCGGCTGTTTTCAAAGCCGTATCCGCTAATCCTTTACGAGCACCGTGACTGGAAATAAAGTATTCAAGAACGGATAGTCCTTCTTTAAAGTTGGAACGGATCGCCATTTCTAAGATCTCTCCGGAAGGTTTCGCCATCAACCCCCGCATTCCGGAAAGCTGTCTAATTTGTTCTCTACTTCCTCTTGCTCCGGAATCCATCATCACATAGAGAGCGTTGAATCCGTCTTCATCTTCATGAAGTCGGGATTCCACTAATTTTTTAATCCGATCGTTTGCTTGTGCCCAAATATCCAAAACCTGATTATATTTTTCCGCATAAGTAATCAATCCTTTGCGAGCATTATCTTCAATTTTTTGAACTTCTTTTTCAGCTTTTGCCACAATATCATATTTTTCTTCCGGAATCTTAATATCAGTAAGCGAAATCGTAACCCCTAACTTGGTAGCATGACCATAACCAATTGTTTTTAGATCATCTGCAAGATAAGCTGTTTCCTTAATTCCGTAAA
>JBOFNI010000352.1:0-3248 GCA_051658845.1 Brevinema sp.
TAAGATCTTTTATAATGATATCAGACATAGGTTTTTCCTTGTTTAAGCCAAGGAAGTTTTTTGATTAAGGACATAAAAATTAAGTCGATTAAAGCCCCTATCAATCCCATTGCAAGAACACCCACCATAATAATATCGGGACGAGATAATTCACGTGCGTCTAAAATCATATACCCCAAACCTGACGAAGTGGCAACAAATTCTGCTCCGATTAGCGATCTCCATGAATAAGTCAATCCTAAATGCAAACCAGTAATAAGAGAAGGTAAGGAAGAAGGCAAAATAATACGGATACAAATATCTTTATGGGAAAATAAGGCAGCCTTTCCTACTTCAATTAGTTTATTATCGGCATTGAGAATCCCACTTTCCATATTTAATAAGATAGGAAAAAAAGAAGCCATAAAAACAATAATAATTTTAGAAACCTCACCAATACCAAACCATAAAATTAATAAAGATAAAACCGCTAAAGGGGGAATATAGCGAAAAAAATCTAAGCTTGGTTGAAAAAAATTACGGAGATAAGGAAAATAATAAAATAAGGTAATAATAAATGTCGCAACAATAAATGCTGATAGAAAACCCACAATAACTCGAGAAAGACTAAAATAAATATGGCTCATTAAGGTACCGTTGAGTAAGAGTATAAAAAAGCTATTCCATATTTTTTTTGGGGGGGGTAAAAGATAAGATCCCTCTAAAGAAAACCATATACTTAGAACAATCAATGGAATTAATAAGCCTTGGAAAAGAAATTTTATCTTCATAGAAAGCACCTATTGACAATTGTTGATTACTTTTTTATTATACTATTTATTGTAAAAAAGTCAAGAGATAAAAACCTATCACTAAGATAATTTTTTTTATAATGGAAATCTGTATAGTAGCTTTTCTTTGACTTACTCTTGAATCTTGTAGAACTATTTGTCTTAATACTTTAGAGCAGACTATTCATTATAATTCTTGGGTAATCATTTTATCAATAATCTATATTTCTCTACATAATCATAGATTTTTTAATAATTAAGATGATAGATGGATAACAAATCTTAAATAAACTATTAACAAATAGCAGTAAGAATTTTTATATTTTATTTTTCTGAGAGTGGCGTATCATTATTATAATCAATATTGCTGTAATAATCGACCCTACAACTATTGATAATAAATAACCCGGAAGATTTGTAATTAACGGGAATACAAAAATACCGCCATGAGGCGCTGGTAATTGACAAGCAAAAGCCATTGATAATGCACCTGCAGTTGCTGATCCAATAATACAAGCAGGAATAATAATTAAAGGTCTACTTGCAGCAAATGGGATAACAGCTTCTGTAATAAAGCTTGCGCCTAAAGCATAGCATGCTAGTCCTGCTTCACGTTCAGACTCGGTAAATAGATGTTTTGCTAGAGTTGTTGCTAAGGCAACACCTAAAGGAGGTACCATTCCTCCAGCCATGACAGCAGCATGAGGGTAGAGGTTACCTGTAGCTATTGCGGCAATACCAAAAGTAAAAGCTGCCTTATTTATAGGTCCCCCTAAGTCGATAGCCATCATTCCCCCTAAAATTAATCCTAAGAGAATAAGATTTGTACCACTTAATGAATCCAAAAATAGAGTCATACTATTATTAATAGTAGCAACAATTCCTAATAAAGGGATAAGTATTAACCCTGTTAATAATAATCCAAATACAGGATAAAGAAGAACAGGTTTTAAACCATCAAATAATTTAGGTATGTGGGCAAAAAGTTTTTTTAATATTACAATAGAATACCCACCTACAAAACCTGCTAATAAACCACCTAAAAATCCACCACCAGTACTTGCGGCTAAAGATCCACCAACCATAGCAGGCATTAGACCAGGTCTTTCTGCAATGCTAAAACCAATAAATCCAGCTAAAACAGGTATCATTAATGAAAATGCTCCTGCTGCCCCTAAAGTATTTAGAAATTGAGCCATTGGATTATAATCACTAGCATTAGGATCATGTGCTGTTATCCCAAAAATAAAACCTAATGCTATTAAAATCCCTCCACCTACAACAAAAGGTAACATATAAGAAACACCTGTCATAAGATTACCATAGATATTTGTACTGTATTGAGGAGATGAGGTATTTGTATTTTGTTGACTAATATAAATCGATGTAGTCTCACTAAGTGCGTTATCAATAACTTCTACAGGTTTTCGGACGGCATGTCCTGCTCCTGTTTTATAGAGTTTTTTCCCATGAAAACGTGCCATATCAACTTCACGATCTGAAGCGATGATAACAACTTGTGCCTGTTGAATTTCTTCTTCACTGAGCATATCTTTTGCTCCATCAGATCCATTTGTTTCTACACGTATATTTAACCCTTTAGCTTGACCTGATTTTTTTAGAGCATCTGCCGCCATATAAGTATGGGCAATACCACTAGGGCAAGCGGTAACAGCAACAATATCTACAGGATGATTATTGGGATAATCTGTTTGTATAGAAAACGTTTCTTCGTGTGAAAAAAGATCGATAATTTCTTCTTTATTATCTGATTGAAACAACACTTGGAGATTTTTATCATCAGATAAGACACGAGATAATCCTGATATAATATCTAAGTGAAGATTGTGTTCATTTTTAGGAATTCCTATCATAAAAAACAATTGTGCTGTTTCTTGGGTACTGGCATTCCAAATAATAGGTTTTTGAGTACGTACAATCATTACTTTAGGCTTTATTACTGAATCATCTTTTGTATGAGGCATTGCTATATTTTCTGATATTAGCGTAGGAGTAATCTGCTCTCTTTCTTGTAAAGAAAAAAGTAATTGGTCTTTATTATCAGAATATCCATATTTGGTAAATAGATCTGCCATTTCTGTCAATAGTTCCCTTTTAGAGCTTGATTTACTGGTTAGATGGATAAGATTGGAATCAAAAAAGTTTTTCATAAAAACTCCTTTATAAATTATTTATTGTATTGTTATTAGTTCGACATATTGAAAAAGAGTATCAGCAGTTTGTTTTGTCGTAAGACCGTACGAGAATGCTGTACCAGCTCCACAAGCAATACCATAGCAAAAAGATCGAAGTATATCGGCACAATGAACATAAGACCCAATAAAACCAGCAACTAAAGAATCTCCTGCCCCAACACTACTGACTAATGTTCCCTTTAATGGTTTAGCAAAATATATACGATCTTCTGATAAAAGATATGCACCCTCGGAACCTAGAGAAACAATAATATTTTGAATA
>JBOFNI010000353.1:0-1023 GCA_051658845.1 Brevinema sp.
GTATCGATTTCGTTGACACGAGGGAGAGGGTGGAGAATTTTTGTTGTTGGTTTGGCGTATTGTTGACAGAGATTGTTGTTGAGAATCCAATCGTCTGCGTAAAAAGCATCTTGTGGGTTTGGAAAACGTTCTTTTTGAACCCTTGTCATATAAAAATAATCACAATTCAATGCTTCAGGAAGAGAATGAGTCTCTTTGATGATTCTATCTTTAATAATTTCTTTAAATGATGAACGAAGAGATAATGCCAGTGGCGACGCTAAAATAAAACGAGCAGTCGTAAATTTTTTTAAGGCGTAGATTAAAGAATAAATCGTACGACTGTATTTAAGATCTCCAGCTAATGTTATCGTAAAATTATCAAGAGAGTGTCGATGCTCTAAGATCGTAAATAAATCCAGTAGGGATTGAGTAGGGTGTTCGTTAGTACCGTCTCCTGCATTGATAATCGGACAGGTACTTACCGCTTTGGCTCTGAGAGCAGCATTTTCTTCAGGATGTCGGATAACGATAAGATCGGCGTAAGCACTAACCATCCGAATCGTATCTTCCAAACTTTCTCCCTTTTTTAAGGAAGAATTTTCCGGAGCAAAGCCTAAAACATTTGCTCCTAATCTGATGATTGCTGTTTCAAAAGACATTTTGGTTCTTGTAGATGGCTCAAAAAATAATGTTGCAATAATATGATGGGGGAGAGTTTGTTGAAATCCTTGTTTTTTGATTTGTTTCGCTCTTTGGAAGATACGGAGTAGTGCTGATTGATCGAGATCGTTGATAGAAATGAGCGATTTCATTAGGATTGTCCGATACTGTGGAATAATTCTTTAATAGGAACATTACTCAGATCAGTATTTTTAATCAGTGCAAGAGCTTTTAGGGAATCTGGAGAAGTCATTACTTCTAGTCCAAATTCTAATGCTGTACGACGAAGATGAAATTCATTTCGTTCTTTATCTCGTGAGCTGGTAGAAATATTAACGAAAATATTAAAAAGTCCGTTTCTGATTCCCGACTCGATTTTTT
>JBOFNI010000354.1:0-44252 GCA_051658845.1 Brevinema sp.
CTCATATAAAGATGACAGAAACTAGTAGAGAGTCATTTTTGCCAACGCTTTTAAAATCCGGTCATAGTTCTGTATTTGAGCATAGTTCTGCGAGTTTTAAAATAGATGGGATTAGTCGTACCGCTTCTCATCAATTAGTGCGTCATCGAATGAGTTCTTTTTCCCAGCGTTCTCAGCGTTATGTCAACGAAGGCGATTTTGAGTTTGTTACGCCTCCTATTATTCAAGACAATGAAAAAGCAAACACGGTTTACCAAGAAACAATGAAGATGCTCAATCAACAGTATCTGAAATTGATTGAATTAGGTATGAAAAAAGAAGACGCACGTTTTATTCTTCCTAATGCAACAGCAACTACCTTAATCATGACGACAAATTTTAGAGAATGGTTGCATATTATTGATGTTCGGGTTTCTCAAAAAGCTCAGTGGGAAATTCGAGAAATCATGATTCTTATTTGGAAAGAGTTATTTCGGCATGCTCCTAACGTCTTTGCTATGCAGTATTTTACCACGTGGAGTAAGGATACAGCGTATAAACAAGTGATTTTTAATGAGCGTATCCAATAGATGAGCCTTTTTAGCAATCAACATTATATTCCGCTTGCCCGACGCTGCGCTCCTAAAAACTTTGATGAATATGAGGGACAAGAACATTTAATTGGGGAACAGAAAGCAATTTCGATGATGGTTGCAAAAAAAATGGTGCAATCAATGGTGTTTTATGGTCCTCCTGCCTCTGGTAAAACAGGCTTAGCACGAATCATTGCAGATTGTATTAGTGCCAAATTTATTTCGGTAAACGCTTTAAATCTTAATAATGATGATATTCGTCACATCCTTCAACAAGCAGAGCATACTCAAGGCACAGTATTATTTATTGATGAGATTCATCGCTTGATAAGACCTAAGCAGGATGTGTTTTTGGATGCTGTGGAATCGGGTAAGATCATCTTGATTGGAGCAACAACAGAAAATCCTTATTTTACTCTTCAACCGGCATTACGATCTCGAATTTTAATTTTTGAATTTTTTGCTCTTTCTCCTATTCATCTTAAAAAGATTCTCCATCGTGCCTTATCGGAAGATTCCTTTCTTCAAGAATTATCGGTAATCTTAGAGCCTGAAGCGGAAGAGTTTTTGATTACGTATGCTTCTGATCCTAGAAATATGCTTACTGTTTTGGAAACGGTTGTACTCACAAAAAATATCGGTAATTATTTGATTACGAAAGATGACCTGATTTCTGTACTCCAAAAATCGGAAACTTTTTATGATCATGAGAGTGCTCATTATGATGTGATTTCGGCATTTATTAAAAGTATTAGAGGGAGCGATCCTGATGCGGCTTTGTATTATTTAGCCTTGATGATCGAATCGGGAGAAGATCCACGATTTATTTTTAGGCGTTTGTTAATTTCAGCCGTAGAAGATGTTGGCTTAGCATATCCAGAAGCGATTTCTATTGTTCATGCGTGTGCTGAATCTTTTGAAAGAGTTGGATTTCCTGAGGGTTCGTTATTATTATCCCATGCCGTATTGTTGTTAGCAGGAGTTCCAAAAAGTAATTCTGTTTTAGCGATTCAACAAGCTCAACAGTCTATCCGATCAGGTAATGTATATCCTGTGCCTGCTCATCTTAAGGACTCTCATTATAGTGGGGCGAAAGAAACAGGATATCTCTACCCCCATGACTTTCCCGAACATTTTGTGGAACAGCAATATTTACCTGAAAAACTCACTTTTTATCAAGCTAATGGAATGGGATTTGAAAAGAAGATTAAAGATCGATTGTCCGCACTTTGGCAAAATCGCTATGAGAAGGACAGCACTTAATTTTTTTATATTTTTTCCGATATATTTAGTGAAGATAATTTTATTAGGGATAAGAGCATGAGAATTGTTAAGTACCTTTTGTTGATGATGTTTTTTATCAGTTGTGGTCCTTCACCAACAGAAATATGGCTAGAAGAATACGGTATTTTGTTGCAGAAAGGGGTAGAAGCTTTTGTTATAGATCCTTATTCGGAAGAAATCCGGCAAATACAATATCAGATTGCAGAAAAAGAAGCGGAAGTTGATGGTTTGTTGAGAAATGCTTCGATGCAAGAGCAGATGAGTTTTTTATCAAGATACTATGATATGAGGGTTAATTTTTATTACTCTGTCCAATAGTTTATTCCTTATTCTATAAATATTTAAAACACTTTCTAAAATAGAAAGTGTTTTTTTTTATTAAAATTTCGAATCCGATTATAATTAATAGGACTTTATATAAGTATCAGTAAGTGATAAAATTCATATACAAAAAGGAGTATAATGATGAAAAAAATGATGGCAGTGTTAGTGCTAGGAATGTTAAGCACAGCAACGTTTGCAGGTAGTTCAAGAGGGAACGATGCAATTACAGGTTTTGACCGATGGGTTTCTCAAAAATCGATCGATTCTCAAAGTTTTCTGGATAGAGAAAATTACTATCCACCGGTAGAGGAACGGTTTATTGGTAACAGCGGATAAGGGATCTAGTAATAAAAATAGTAGATATTTTTATTAAAATTTCGAATCTAATAAAGAGTACGAATCCTTATATAGGTATCGATAAATGATAAAATTCATATACAAAAAGGAGTATAATGATGAAAAAAATGATGGCAGTATTAGTGCTAGGAATGTTAAGCACAGCAACGTTTGCAAGTAGTTCGACAGGAAACGATGCAATTACGGATCACGATCGATGGGTTTCTCAACAAACCTTAGTAAAATAATAGAGTACACGAAAAATCAAAAAACACTTTCTAAAATAGAAAGTGTTTTTTTTATTAAAATTTCGAATCCGATTATAATTCATGGGTCTTTATATAAGTATCAGTCAATGATAAAATTCATATACAAAAAGGAGTATAATGATGAAAAGAATATTATCTGTATCGTTGTTACTTGTAATGACAAGTGTTACCGCTTTTGCTTACTCTGGAAGATGTTCTAATCACACACTAGGAGATGGTACGTCGCATAATAGAGGGTATGGTAGACATGATGGAGGGTATGGTAGAAGTAATCAAGAATATGGTAGAAGGCATAATAATACGGAGAGAATACGATCTATAACTTCTCAACAACTATCGGTAGCCCAACAAAATCGTCTCCAAGATATTCAAGCAAAATATGATAAAGATCGACAGGCAATTGATCAAAAATATGCAAGTCAAGAAATCAATTTGCGTACCGAAATCAATAAAATTGAAATTCAAATGAACAACACTTCCGATGATACCGTCTATAATCAATTAATTACTAAAATGGAAAATCTGAGAATTCAATCTCAAGAACTTTGGATGAAAAAAAGAAATGAAATCCAAGAACTATCCCTTAATAGAGATAAAGAGATCAATCAAATCTATGCTCAATAATAGCTCTACTTTATTAAAAATAAGCCCTCCATTAAGGAGGGTTTATTTATTATGAATGGATAGGGTAGAGTGTTTGTTGTTTTTTTAATACGAGAATATGAGCAATAATAAGCGATAAAAATCCAAAACCAACTCCTAAATTAACAGAAAGTTCGTAAGGAAGCCTAAATCCTAAAGGGTCTGTTAAAATATAAGTTAAACAAACAGAGGTCATAAAAGCTGCAGGAACACTTGATACCCAATGCTTTTTAATCCCGTTAGGTGTCGTGGCAAGATAACCAGTACCCATCCACAATGCAAACGCAGCAAGGCTTTGGTTAGAAAATGCAAAATAACGCCATAATAAATTAAAATCGACAAAATTAAGCATAATTCCCAAAATCATTAAAGGAACTAAAATAACCAATCTATTTTTTATGCTTCGTTGGTTAAGATGAAAATTATCGGCAACTGCTAATCGCATGGATCGAAAACAAGTATCACCACTGGTAATAGGACAAACAATAACTCCGATTACTGCTAATACTCCTCCAAAACTTCCTAGTAAGGCTAGCGCAGCAGTGTTTACAACGAGTCCTGGATTATTTAAAGCACCGTTTTCTAACATGGTAACAGCTGTTGCTGAAGCACTTCCTTGTGAGAAAAATGCCATCGGTACAGCAGCCCAAATCATAGCGATGATTCCTTCTAAAATCATGGCTCCATAAAATCCAAGCCGAGCTTGTTTTTCGTTGACGACACATCGTGCCATCATTGGTGTCTGTGTAGCGTGAAAACCACTACAAGCACCACAGGCAATCGTTAGAAAGAGAAAAGGAAAAATAGGTAGTGCTTGAGGATGCTGATTCGTAAATCCTTCAAAGGGAATCTGATATCCTCCACGAACAAGCTGGAATAATAAGGCAATAGCGGTAAGTATTAATAAAGCCCCTAAGATTGGATATAAGGGTGCAATAATTTTATCAATAGGAAGAAAAGCTGCTAAAAAGTAATAACCTAAGATGATATAGAAAAATATATTGACAGAAAACCAAGAAGGCAAATCTACAAATCCACTAATGAGATTCTGAAGCATTGATGCGGGACCTTTAGCAAAAATTACAGCTAGTAGCATTAGTAGGATGAGAGAGAAAATTCTCATTGCATATAGAGGGATTGGTCCTAAATATTTACCAACCAGTTCTCCGATAGAGATTCCGTTATTTCGGATAGAAGTCATTCCTACGATAAAGTCGTGTACCCCTCCAGCAAAAATACATCCGAAAGCAATCCATAAAAATGCAGAAGGTCCAAATAACGCTCCTGTAATAGGTCCGTAAATAGGTCCTAAACCGGCAATATTCAAAAATTGAATTAATACAATCCGCCATAATGGTAATTGAACAAAATCAACCCCATCAGCAGAAACAACAGCCGGAGTTGGATTATCTGTTGGTTGTAGGATTTTTTCGACAAAAGACCCATAAATAAAATAGCCTAAAATCAACACACCAACACCAATAAAAAAGATCGTCATTAGATCCTCCTTTATAATAGATATTTACAAAGATTATATATATTATAGTATAACGCATGGTATTGTTTTGTCAATAGATTTTTTATTAGTCTACTACTTGTAACAATAATAACAATCATGAATATAGAAGTCTTTAAATATAGATAAAAATAATTGTTTTTTTGCTGAGAAACCTTTATACTATAATACTAAATAAGTACTATTGAATAATAAAGGAATAAACTATGATTTTTAAAAAAAGAGCTTCTGGGATTTTATGCCCTATTTTCTCACTACCGAGTAACGAAGGAATAGGGACTTTAGGGCAAAAAGCTTACGATTTTGTAGAATTTCTTGCCCAATCAAAGCAGGCGTATTGGCAGATTTTACCCATAGGAATTACTTCCTATGGGGATTCTCCTTATCAAAGCTTTTCTTCTTATGCTGGGAATCCTTATTTTATCGATTTAGACATCCTTTGTAAGGAAGGGCTTCTTTCTTCGGATGACTGTACTCTTGATTGGGGAAATAAAGAATACGTTGATTATGAACAACTTTGGAACAAAAAATATCCTCTCTTACGAAAAGCCTTTCAAAATGCGTCTTTTACCAAAACAGCACTTCAAACAGCTTGTCAGCAGTTTTTTTGGCTTGAAGATTATGCGATCTTTATGGCTTTAAAAAACCACTATCAAGGAAAATCCCGTTTGGAATGGGAAGAAGGTTCTCTTAAATCGTTAGTAAAAAAAGAATTGCTAAAAAGTTTAGAATCCGAAATAGCCTTCCATGTATTCGTCCAAGTAAAGTTTTATGAACAGTGGTTTGCTCTCAAAAAATTTGCTAATCAGCATCAAGTAGCAATTATTGGTGATATTCCTATTTTTGTAGCGAATGATTCGGCTGATGTTTGGGCTGATCCAAAATATTTTTACTTGGATCAAACAGGTCAATCAACGGTTGTTGCAGGAGTTCCTCCTGATTATTTTAGTGAAACTGGTCAGTTATGGGGGAATCCTCTTTATAATTGGGAGCAATTAAAAAAAGATCAGTTTTCTTGGTGGATTCAGCGGATTCAGACTAATTTGGAATTATTTGATGGGATTAGGATTGACCACTTTCGAGGTTTTGAATCCTATTGGAGTATTCCTTATGGAGAAGAAACAGCGATTAATGGAACATGGATTAAGGCTTATGGACGGGAGTTGTTTGATTTACTCAAAAAACAAACAAAAAATCTTCCTGTCATAGCAGAAGATTTAGGGATTATTACTCCGGAAGTAAAAAGCTTAATTGAAGATACAGGCTTCCCAGGTATGTGTATTTTACAATTTGCTTTTGATTACCATACGGATAATCCTTATAAACCGGAAAATATTAAAGAAAATCGTGTCGTCTATACAGGAACTCATGATAATAACACTAGTGTTGGTTGGTTTTGTGATCCTCAGAATAGTGAACAGGTACAGCATCTTCTCCATGATTATTTTCATGAAGAATCCCTTGATTCCAATCAGTTTATCAAACGATTTATTGAAATGGCTTGGGCAAGTAAAGCTCATACAGCGATTATTCCGATTCAAGATCTATTAGGATTAGGTACGGAAGCACGAATTAATACTCCAGCAACAGTTGGTGATAATTGGAAATGGCGTCTTTTGGAGATTCCATCTTATTCTTGGCTCTTAGAAATCACGGAAAAGTACAATAGAGATTAAAAGACTTGTTTTTCTATAGTTTTTATGATAAAATATATGATATTTTATTCTTTAAGGAGTCCTTATTATGTCAGAAATTTGGAATAGACACCGCTTTGCGATTTTTATTTTTATTTTAGCAGGCGGTATTGATTATTTTTACAGCTCAAAAAATCCTTGGGCTATTATTGCTGCTTTAATCACTATTTTATCTACCCTAGTGATGGAGCACGTTTTTTATGCCAAGAGAGGGGTGTATATTTTCGCCCAGATTGGTTTTATTACAGGATTTTTCTCCGGACAACTTGCTTGGAGATTTATTCAAATGATCTATCCTCATGAATTCCCGATCAATTTAGAGCCTTATTTGATTGCTTGTTTTGGCTATTTGGGGTATTATATGCCTTTGATGTCGGTGCAACAACCCGGTGGGATTCTTCAAACTCCTTATAGTGATGGAGGGGTTATTCATAATCCTTTAGATCTAAAATTATTGGATACGAGTGTGATTATAGATGGGCGTATTAATGATTTAGTATCTACGGGATTTATTTATGGGACACTGATTATTCCCAAATTTGTTCTTAACGAAATTCAAGCTTTGGCGGATTCTCAAGATTCAATCAAACGAAGTCGAGCTCGCCGTGGTTTGGATGTATTAAATCAATTACGAGAGCAGAAGAATATTATTCTTAAAGTAACATCAATCGATTATTCTGATATTAAGGGAGTCGATTCAAAATTAATTGCTTTGGCAAAAGACAAATCTTATGCTATCTTTACAAATGATTATAATCTTAATAAAGTTGCCAATATTGAAGGGGTATTTGTTCTCAATATTAATGATCTGATTAATGCTCTCAAACCAGTATTATTACCTGGTGAAGAGTTTGAGTTAGAAGTACTGAGAGAAGGAAAAGAACAGAATCAAGGGGTCGGTTATTTAGACGATGGTACGATGGTGGTCTTAGCAAATGGAGCATCCCTAGTTGGTCATAAATTAACGGTTAGTGTTACCAGTACCCTCCAAACTTCTGCCGGTCGAATTATTTTTACCGAAGCGATTGGAAAATAATGTATCGTGTTGCATTGGGTTATGATCTTCATCGTCTTCAGAGAAACTCATTGGGTGGTGTTATTTGTGCAGGGATTTATATTCCTTGTGATTATACGATAGAAGGAGCTCACTCTGATGGGGATGTTGTTTTTCATGCCTTAACGGATGCCTTATTGAGTATTTCTGGTACAGATATCGGCAAGGTTTTTCCTAATACAGCAGCTGAAAATTATCATCGAAACAGCCAAGAATTTTTAGAGTACGCTTTTAACTCTATTAAACAACAATATAGGATTATAAATGCTGATATTGTTGTTATTTGTGATTTTCCAAAAATTTCTTCTTATACCCATGAAATGAAGCACAATATATCGATATTGCTGGATACGGATGATGTATCTATTCGAGGAAAAACGACAGAAAATACCAAACCTTTGGTAATCGAGGCTTATAGTAATGTATTATTTCAAAAAATATTAGAGTAGGAAATTTATGTGGAATAAAGTAAAAAAAGAAAAAAAGAAAGAAGGCTTTCAAGAGCAAGTAAAAGTCTTCTTTTCTACGTATGTGATCGCCTTATGTATCAGAACATTTTTGATAGAGGCTTCTCAAATTCCTTCTCAATCGATGGTACCGAGTTTACTTATTGGAGATACCTTAATGGTTGAGAAAGTAAGTTTAGGGACTTATGTTCCTGTTCTGAATCAAAAACTACCGGGATTTTCCAAACCTCAAAAAAATGATATGGTAGTTTTTGTTTCTCCCGAATGGAAAAGTCCGGGATTTATGGGAGAATTAATTACTTTTCTCTCTTTGTCTTTAATCAATCAGGATAATACGTTTCAGAACCCTAAAATTCTGGTTAAGCGAATTGTTGCTGGACCAGGAGATGTTTTGACAATGACCAATCAGCGTTTATCTGTGAATCAAGAGCAAATTTCGGAAAGTCCTTTTGTTCAACAAAGTCAAACAGTTTACAATAGGGGACGGAAACAAGGATCGATTAATTATAATCTTTATAGCGAAAATACAGACGCTTATACACGGATAATTCAGCATGCTGTTGGTTCAGAATCAATAGAAAAAAACTCAATTACCTTGTATGAGCATCAAAATTTTGAACAGATTCTCCGAACCTTATTGATTCAAGGATTTCCTCCAATTAGGATTCCCCAAAAAGATCAACAAATAAATCTTGCCGATTTAAATAATTATGAAAAATATCTATGGAGGATGTTAATTCAAAGAGAATCCGGAAAAACAACAAGTTTACAAGAAGGAAAAATCTATCAACAATCTCAAGAAATCGTTTCTTGGACACCAGTAGATAATTATTACTTTATGATGGGAGATAATAGAGATTTTAGTGAAGATAGTCGTTATTTTGGTTTTGTTCCCCAACAGAGAATTTATGGGCGGATTTTATTTAGATATTGGCCGCTTAATCGAATGACTATCGATGTTAATTTACAACAAAATGCTTTATAAAAATCGATAAATTCTTATATTTTTGTCATGTCCCGTTTGATTTTGCAGAAAAAATCCATTTGATTTTGCAGAAAAATCGATTTTCCTAACGATGTAGAGATTGTTAATGAAAATTAGACAAAAATAAAACGCCTATTTAACGGGCGTTTTATTTTTTAATTCTATTATTTTATAAATTTTTATGCTTCTTGGGATCTATATATTTTTACTCTTTCTTGATAGCATTCACTATCTAGGTTTTTAGCTTCAATTAATAATTTGTTTGCCTGTTGTTCTAATTTTTCTGCATGTTCCCTTTTTCTTTTTACCAATATTTCTTTTTCTTCCAAGGTCATTTCCTTAATTTCTTTCATAATAGTTCTCCTGTTTTATAAAATTACATTTCTTCAATAAAGATACCGGCATCTCTTCTTCTTTTAAGCTCGGCAATTCTTTCTTTTATTTGCTCATAATAATAGTTAGCCATATACTCCACTTTTTGTAATTTTTTCAACTGGCTATCTGTTGGTTTTTTTCCTTTAGAATAATACGTCGATTGAAGAGCTTCGCTTTCTTTTTGGAATTCTGCTGATAGCCATTTGTGATACCCTATTTGTTGCTCTAATCTTCTGTTTGGTATTGTTTGAATCATTTCTGTTCTCCTTTACTTATCGTACCATATGTTAGCTTGCTTCCAAGGAAACATCAAGTCCTTTTCCATTCTTTCTGCAAGAAAAAGCAACTTTTTTTAATTATAAAGAGAAATAAAACGGTCTTAAAAAGACCATTTTATTTCTACTCATTAATAACTATACTAAATCAAAGCTGTATTCCGTATCGCTCCAATAAGTTCCTTCATAAGAGAGATTTAATAATTCTACAAGCTCTTCGATTGAACTAATATTATAAACTCTGCTTTTATGCTTACTTGGTAAGTAGCTTTCCAGCCAACCTTTGTGATCATCTATTAATTCCGATAATGTACCGTTTTTGGAAGATTCTCCTCGTGCATTTTCACGAATTAAAACATAAACTGCGTCTTCAGAGCGTGAGCTTTTTTCCAGTTGTTCATTTACAATCTCTTGAAATTTTAGTATACATTGTAATGTAATACCATTATATTGATCTGCAGATATATCTGTGAAATCAATAAGCTCTTGAAGTTCTTCCTCTGAAGCACTCTCTAATAATTCTTTTAAATCTTCAAACATCATGTATCTCCTGTTTATTTCTTATCGTACCATATGTTAGCTTGCTTCCAAGGAAACATCAAGTCGATTCTTTCTGCAAGAAAAAGCAACTTTTTTTAATCATATAAGCCTGCTTCGGTTGGTGGCTCATAATTAGTAATGATAAGCTCGGGAGCGTCGTATTGATTTTCTCCTGCATTGCCAAGACCGGAATATTTTACAGTGCATTCTTTAATATAGAAGTCTTTATACAAATCACGAATAACAGCATGATCTCCATAAGAAAGCATCCAAGTCGCTTTACTTTCTTTGAGTATCTCGGCAAGTTGCACGTGCTGGGTGATTCCAAATTCTCCAATATCTGAATAGACGTTTTCACTACCATAATAGGGTGGGTCAAGATACATAAAAGTATTTTCTTTATCCCAACGTTTAATAGATCTCTCGAAGCTCTCGTTGGATATAGCAACGTTTGAAAAGCGTTCTCTTAGCTTTGTTATTCTACTAATAAGTTCTTTAGGGCTGATTCGGGCATCGAATCCATAATTTGTTCCTCGAGAAGAGAAGCTCCATCCGTATTTAATCAATGCTCCTACTGCTTTGTGAATATCCGTCAGATGAAGGGTATCTTTATAATAATTAAAGAGCTTTTGAGAATGTACGATCATCTCTAACTCTTTTAATAATTCGTCAGGGTGGTATCGAATAACCGAAAATAAGTTTACGAGTCCTTCATTAATATCATTGTAAACTTCAGAGTTAAACCACCTCTCCTTATAAAGCAGAAGCCATCCGGCTCCTCCAAATACTTCAACATAACGCTGAAGTTTCCTACTCTTAATAGGTTTATCCTGCTCCGGTATCATAGGAGCAAGTGTCGTCCGCAATCGGGACTTTCCGCCCATCCATCCGAATGGGGCTTGTAATGCGTTTTGAGGTATCTAATTACCTCTCCAAATCTATATTGTAGCTTTTCGCTACTGTTTTAATTAAGGAATGCCCAGTATTCTGTGTAAGCTCTTCTAATCGACTTGTGATAACAAGTATCAAGAATTTCTTAAAAACTATATTTCACTCCAATGCCGATACCATAATCAATTGTATTTAATCGAAAGGAGTAGGCTATCTTAGTGGAAATGAGAAACCATCGATAAGAATAAGATAGGCTAAAGAAAGGCATTTGTGTATTGAGAAAATAACCTGTTTCTGCATATATAGAATGTTTGTATTGCAAGTCTCTTCTATTAATAGTGATTGTATTTGTATAAATTCCTGCTCTATCCGTTTGGAAAGAGGCTGTTGCTTCTACGATCTGACGTTTCGTTTTGACTTCTAATTTTTCATTGCTAATCTCTGCTCGAGGGTCAGAGGAAGTAATAATCATTGTTGCCTGAACAGGTATCGATTGAGTAAAGAAGAGGTAGCAAGCTACCCCTCCCACTAATAAACCAAAAACAAATCCAAAGAATATCGTTTTCATATCATACATCCTTTAATAAGGAATATAGATGTTCTTTTTAGGGGAAACCATCAGTCGACGAAGGTTTTTTCCTGTAGGACTAATCCCTATATGAACAAAACCACGATGAGGGTATTTGATTGCTTGATCAAAGGGGATATTGCTTTGTTTTAGAAACTCGAATAGTTTATTTTGTTCCTGCTCTGTAGGGATAACAAGATCGGATGCACAGCCCATGGTATGCACAGAATTAGTTACTCCACCAACCTTTTCATTTAATTCTTTAGAGCGAAATCCACTATTGATTTTCACGGATCGTCCTAAAAAATCTCTTATGGGATCAAGCGTGTTGTTTGCCAAAATTTCTAAATTCGCAATAATCTCATCACTCGGTTTATTGTCGATTTGGTACTTCTTCGCCGTTTGGCTTGCCGTTAATTCTTGTATTGTAAAGTATTTTGATAATTTCATTACTCCCTCCATGTTTTGAGAATCTCTTGAATAGTTTCTCTACCACCAAACCCTAAGAGGATAAGGAGCACACCCAACGCCAGTGTTAATCCGTGTTCGGGGCTTTTGTTCACAAGATAAAACCACGATACAAAACCGATCAAGCCTGTAATAAAATTGAGTATGGTGTTCATAATTCCTCCTTGGTGCCTTGGATTATTAAAGTTTTCTTTACTCTATGTCGATAATTTCCGTAAGGGATTATTGTGGACAATTGAACAGAGAAAACAAAAAAAACTTATTTCTCTTTTTTAGATGTTCTATCCCTATTTTCTTGCTGTTTCAACATCTCTTCCCGTTTTTTGAGAAGCTCTTGGTATTGTGCTTTTTTATCCATGGTATTCTTCCAATAGTTTTTGTCTGCCTAATTCTCTTAAAACTTCTTGCCCTGCTTCTATCTCCATTTGAGCGATTGCATCCTCAAGCTCTAAAATTCCTTCCTCAACATAGGGTTCTACTATCTCAGCCTCGATAGTTTGTGTTACTTCTTGCATAACCTCTACGTAATCATGAGGGCTTACTACATATTGAATCACCTCTGCAATAAGCGTACCCTTATCGTCCCTATGCGGATTATAGATTTGCCCGCTTGGGGATAAGAAATGAATATTTTTTCCCTCTCTAAAGAGGAAACAGACTCCATTGATCGTTATCTGATCGTCCCTCATCGTTATCTTGTCGTCGGCTTTCAACCTCGACTTCACTTCCTGTTTTACCATTGATCTTCTCCTCGTATAATTGTAACAATTTATAATTATTGCCGTGCATTAACAACCCAAAATAGCTCGCCTTATTCAGCTCTGAGATATTTCGTTTTATTTTGAGAGCAGTGGCTCTCCTAATTCGTACAAATCTCGGATAGTGGATATATCCAACAAAATTAATCCCATTCTTGATTTTATTGAGGACAGTTCTATTATTTAGCTCTAAGGATAAGGCTGTTTTCAAAAAGTCCTCAATAAAAATTAAGGTCTCTTTTAATCTTTCCTTGTCTTCATGGACGAGGATCATATCGTCCATATATCGAAAACACCTCAATCCTCTCCGGACAAGCATATTATCTAATTTGGAGAGATAAAAATTTCCAAATGTTTGGCTAAGGACACTTCCTACAGGAATCCCTCGATCGTCATCATTGTACCACATTATGACTTTTAACAAATGTAACGTTGCTTTACACTTTATTTTTTTGCTCAATATTTTAAAAAGCGTTGGCTTGTGGATAGAAGAATAGTAACTCTTTACATCTATTTTAAGGTAGTATTGATTCGGATTTTTATTAATGTGTTTGTACAGGTCTCTTGAGGCTTTAAATCCTCCTCTGTCTTTAATACAAGCATAGGTAGACTTAACAAATTTTTTTTCAAGTACAGGATGAACAACATTCCATATTGCTTTATGAATAATTCTGTCCCTAATAGAGAAATACTCTATCTCTCTTTTTTTAGGTCTAAAAATCATAAATCGATTGATTTTGCTGTTTTTGTAATCTTCCCAATCATCAAAGACTTCTTTTATTTCACTGGTAAAAAACTCTATCTTTGCTAATATTCTATTAGCAATATCGCTGTGATTTCCGCTTAAGGTTGTTTTTATTGCCTTAATAATATTATCTTCTTTGGTTATTTGTTCAATCATGGATGCTCCTTGCACGGTTTATGGTGCGGACATAAATTTCGTTATCCTACTCGATAGTCCGCAACCGTGCCTGTGATTTGTTCGTTGCACGAGGCAACAAGATATTCCCTTTTACTCAACACTAGCTGAGCAATACAATATTCTTTTTTTTACTGCGACGTGCAGTCAAATATCGTATATGTTGTCTAATGGACGTACCTCGACTCCCAATATACCAATACCGATTAATAGCATAATTATTACTATTGAAGGACGACGAGGCGTTGTAGGGAATATCTTTTTATTTTTTTGATTTTAAGGTATTCAAAATCTTAAAACACTCCGTTGAGAGATCGATGATCTTATCGTAGCGATACTTTGGCATGCAATTTCTCCTGTATTTGTGTGTCCGCTTGATTTTTTTGATCAATACCACAAGATTATTATCCATGTCAAAAACCATTTTCATCGTTCTTTTGGAAGATTCTGTTAAGGAATATACAACAATCTGCGTTTCGATTTTCTCCCCATAGCTAAGAAGCATCGAAGAGTGTAGAGATTGTAATTCTTTAGGTGCTTTTTCGTAGCACCGCTCCAAATGGTGCATAATAACATCAAATTTCTCTTCCAAGATAAACATCTTGTTCCTCCTCGATTTTTTCGACTTCGTCGAACTAGTATTGTCTTTTGGTGACTCGACCATAGGCGAGTCACTTATAGTGTATCAGTGTTTTAGTGTTGAGTAATGGACGTACCTCGACTCCCAATATACCAATACCGATAAATAGCATAATAATAACTATAGAAGGACGACGAGGCGTGACTTGCCCTGTGGTTAAAGCCAACAACCACAACTCTGCTATAAGAATCACTAGCCATCAACGTTTCTTGGGCTTGATGATTTCTTAAAAAATGCGGGACAGTATTGTGAATCCATCCTCCGGTTCTATCCCAATTCATATGGGACTTTTCTGCCCATGTGCCAATCATATTAAATAAATCTGTTACTCCGAAATTATTAACAGAAGTACATAACCCATTGCCATCCACATAATATTTACCACTGTTTCTCACTCCGCTTTCACTCAGAGAATTAACACCTAAAAGTCTTGGCTGGGACGCACACATCCGAAAATAATCCGTACTGTTAATTGGAGATTTATTAAGATCACCAAACAAATTCATAAAATCCAAATAACATAAGCCGTATTGACACAAATTATTATGCTGAACCGTATTGATACTCCCTGTTGCAATCTTTCTATCATACTTCGACACTAGCCTCGGCTTGTCATTCGCCCACTCCATACTATTTAAATAAATATCCCACCATAAGCCGTTCCCTATATAAACCATTCCTCGAGGATCGGCTTCCGGACGAAACAAGGGTGTCCAAAAACTATCCTCTACAATCCCGATAAAAACATTGCTCCCTACCTTAAAAAAGCCTTTATCGTTATATTCTCTACAATGCCCCACATGATAACCACCCAGCACAAGCTCTCCTTCCTCGAGTATATAATCTTCGTCCGTATGGTCAACGAGCTTAATCGACGCTCTGTTATTCTCCCCTGCTACCGCAAGCACCAGCACGTCTGTCCCTATCACCAACATCGTATTCATGAAAAAATCAGGTAAGCGATACACCTTCTCGTCAATAATGATATTATCGCAAAGTATTTCAATTTTATTAGTTTTTATCCCTCCCAATTCACTATTGGGGACTCTTAAAAACCGAGAAATACGGCTCACAATATCAATATCCACCTTCATATACGGATAGCCGTTGATAATCAAATTGGGTGCGTTAATCCTCGTCGTTTCCCCATCCGTCACCAATGCAGATGTCCGTTCATTGGTCTTATTAAGCTCGGCTCGAAGCTTTTCTCCTGTCTTAGGCAGATTGTCAAACTCTGCCCCTGTTTTCTTTATCTCCACAACGCTTGCAGGATTAATCCTTACCTCTGCAATCTCAAAAGCCATTTGTTTTGCATCAAATCCAATAGAACTATCGGCTGTAACAAATTCCACCGTTGATTCCCATTTCGTATAAACAGTTTCCCCCATACTATCCAATACCGGTTCTGTCTTTTTATAATCAACAATCATTCCCAGTTTAATGGTCTTTTCTCCTACATTCGGAGCATGAGAAATCAGATTCACTTGTTGACCTTCTTTGAGAACCAAGCATTCTCCTTGAAGATTAAAGGCAAGTCCTCCTGTCACTCCTAATAATAAGCCATTAACAACACTCACTTCAAAACCGTTAACAATCCCATATCCCAAAAGAGAAGAAATTAAATTGGCTTGACCTTTATCCGTATAATCTTGTAAATGTGTCAATTCTAAGGACTTTACTTTTTGTCCCCTATAAAAATGTTGTTGTGTATTTTCTAACATTTTATACCTCCCGAGGGCATGGATGCCCGAAGCACTTTTTTAGACAAGGATGTCTATAAAAAAAGTGTTACTATATTTTCAATTCCATGGATAGGCGAAGCCCTTTTTCGCACAAATAGAAAAAGGATATTTGCTCCTATTGCTCTAAATACGTATTGATTTCTAACTGTTCGTTATCATCATCAAGGATAAAATCATCGAGAATCATTGCCTCAAGATGATACCCAATATGAGCCGGCTTGTACAACTCAATAATTTCTTTTAAATAAAGATCCTCCTCAACCGTCAACGGATCATAAAATTTTACCACAAAGTAAAAATTGTCATCGCTTAGATAAGTAGTTTCTTCTAAGATTTCTCCTTCATGATCGAGAATGAAATTATCTTGATAAATCTCCTTTATTTCAAAATTCTTCTCAATCGAACGCTTAATAACACCCTCTATGCCTACCTTTGTCGAGGAGTTCTTGAGAAAAGTGTAAGCGTTTAAGACCCTCCCTTGAAACGAACGCATGCTTTCATACTTGATTCTTTGGATTCCTCTGTCTTTTGCAAACAGTTCTAAATCCTGCTCGCTTTGAATAAAATATCTCGTAATCATTTGCTCACTGTATCGAACAAGGGTATCAAAAACTTCCCCTATCGCTGTAACAATGATTACAAAGTTTTTTGAGGTTTCTTTTAACGGCATTTGTAAGCTGTAAAACAGCTCTAAAAAAGATGTTTTAATTTTCTCTTGCATTAGAAATCTCCAAAGCAATCTCCCCACATCGAATAATCTGCAGTTCGGAGATCGGTCGACTTACCGGAGAATTAACAAGCACCGACTTCACTCCCTCAAGGGCTATAATATTCCCACTCAAAGCGGAAGGTTCAAAATCGTCTCCGATACCCATATTCCCAAAATAGGTTTGGACGGCATCTTTAATCTTCTCTTGTGACGGTTCATAGTTTGGAAGCATCACGACAGAAATATTGGTATGGATTAATATTTCTACCGGAGCTTCAACTCGAACATCAGTGGCAATAGGTTTTCTTTCGTTGATCGCACTCCTTACCTTGTTGATTAATTCAGGGGCAGGATTAATATTGTTTATTCCGACACAGATCACGTCCACCGTTCCCAGTCCTCGAGCAGTCGAAAGCACTCTAACATCACCAATCCCCTCGACAGTCTTTGCCCAAGCAATATATGCCGACTTATTCGCACCACTCAAGCCTTGCCATAACGCCAAACACCTGCTCCGAAGACTATCGTCGCTCTCTTCATCTTTACCCACATGCGTTACCCAATGACCAAGATTTGTAATCGTATCAATTCCGCTAATCGGTGTAATAATTTCTGTGATCATTCCGTTAATAATATTGTATTGTGAACCGACGTTTTCAGCTTCCACCAAAACACTAAGTGACGATTCGTCTGCTTGAAATTCTACATCAGCGACCACCTTATACCTCAATCCGCTTTTTGTTGCGATAATTTTATCTTTAGCAATAATCATTGTTCTCGAGGAATCCGACCTTGAGAAAATAACGTAACCTCGGGTTTTACTTGCCGGATAACGATAAAGAGAAAGCTCTTCCGCTTTGAGATCCAGCCACTTTCCTTTTGCCGTCATTAAGAATCTGTTGGGGAGCAGTTGCTCCAATTCTAGATAGATTTTCTCCAAGAAGCTGGCGACCACTTGAATAAAGGTATAAAATACCCCACCACTACGATAATTGCTTATTACAGGGATCTCTTCTTTGGTTTTGGTAATAATTTCTTCTACGATTTCTTCTCTGTTTTTTGACATATGATTAACCTCCAAGGGTATTAAATCAAGATATTTGTACTTAATTTTTCATGATCAAGCGTCTTAAACTCTACACTGATCGTAATTCCATTCTCTTGAATAGTAATGTCTGTCTTGATACTGTTAGAAACAATCTTACTATCCTTCTTCAGAGCAATCATTATTTGTTGTTTCAGTTGTCTCAACCTGCTTTTATCCGTGTGGATATACCGCAATACGCCCGATCCGTAAGTTTTATCGTAAAACAATGCTCCAAAATCCGTCATTAAGAGATTTCTTACATCTTGCAACAAGCATTCGCTTCTGCTTACTAATTCCAAATCTTCATAACCTAGTACGATCTCGCCATCGAGGACAAGGATGTCCGAATCAGCAACACGGATGTTGAGCTGACTGCCTAGCGTTATATCTGTACTCATTGGATTTGTCCCATCGACTGGACAGGTGCTCCTATCCAGCGACACTTTGTTTTGCTGGATAAGAAAAGCCTACTCGTTATCACTTGTGTTTTTCTAATATTTCTCATGATAATTTTCCTTTTGAATTTACAACAAAACCTTGATATCCTGCACCTGTTGTATCTACCGTTGCAGTTTTAATATAATCTGTAATAATCTGTGCAAACTCTTTATTTGCATCTTCTATACTCAATTCTTTCTGTGATAATGCATTCAATTGCATCTCTAATACATTTGCTACTAATGGCATGTTATTTCACCTCGAATAAAGATTTAATTTCTTGCTCAATAAATATCTCCCAGTCCGCTATTTGGTCGGGGCGTAGGGTTTGCGTTGTTGGAGAGCCTGCTGTTTGCAGGGCAGAAATCTTCTGACAGATCGTTACCAATATTTCTCCCAAATCCTTGCCATTGGCTGTAATAACGAGCTTATTCTCTTCAGAAATAGGCGAATGACTACCTCCCATGACAGCAGAGATCATAGGATAATTCCTGTCTCCATTCAAAAAATTGAGAAGAACCACCGTTCCTTTACTCGGTGTGAGAAAGATTCCTCCATCCTTACTCGCCAGTAATTTAGGGATCTTGACCCTCGTATAGATCGTCTCCAATTCTTGTCCTTCATTATCCAGCTCGATACAATCACAAGTATACTCCTTATTATCAACTTTGGAGATTTTAGCAAGGACAGGAGAAGCAATTTTTTCATTGATAACGATATGAATAAGTTTTTCTATTTGTTGGAGGACGGTCATCCATCCACTCCTAAAATCATCTGTGCCTTGCTAAGATAGTAATAAACAATATTATTAACAATATATTTCTGTCCTTGATATTCCACAATATCGTTGATTTCCAATTGAGGAATAGGAAAAATAGCAATGCAACCCGATTTAACAAAATAAAGACAATCATCAATAAGATAATTTTTCCCTTTCTTCGGAGAATCCAAAACTTTTAGTTTATTCTCTAAATTGAGATAGTAATATTTATCTCCCAGTAGACGTTTTAAGGTTTCTTCTAGTTTCCCTCGACAGATAGTCTGTTCTCGCTCAAAATCTGAAGCTTCATATTCTATATCAGAAGAAATTTCTTTCAGCACTTTTTCAAGACTTGTATCTTTGTAGGTTTCATTAAAAACAATATTCTCCACAGCTCTATACTCTGTAATAATATGAATATCACTTGAGCTTGCGGACACATTTTGTACGATTCCATTAAAAATCAATACTTTGTCTTCATTATTGTTCTGCAAGGAAATATAGATTTTATCCCCTATTTGGACTTCAATCCTATTGGCAAGAAAATAATTTCTTTTGATACAGATACTTGCTGAAGTAATCAAAGAATTGGCAGAACGGATCACCTTAAACGTGAAGTTTCTATCCAAGTGTTTATCGTTTATCGTGAGAAAAGACCTCGTGATTCTTATTTCCGGCATATTATTTACCTCTTATCGAAATTTTGCAGATACAAATTCTTCAAAAGTAAGGGTAACCGTAATCGTATTGGTAGAATTATCCTCGTAAGAAGACAAGCCTGTAAACAACACTTCATTAATTCCCCGTGCCACGGTATGATCATTGAATAACGTGTAAACGATTGGGATTCCGTCTTCCTTGTTCTGAAATAATTGATTTAGCTCTTCCAAAATATCATAGGGATATTTTTCTATTTCCGTTTGAACATTTTTTTCTCTATCGTTCTCTATACTTTTTGGAACTTCTAAGAGTCTCAAGGAAATATTGACCGTTCTGTCTTTGTAGCCCCTCATCACTTTTTGTGGAGCTCCACTACTTGCAGAATTATTGGAATCAATAAGGATCTCTCCATTAACGGATAAATTCTGTAAAACACCCGGAAGAAGGATCTCTTCTCCTCCATTAATCGGTGTTAGGACGATTAATGAATCCTCATTATCTGTATATAATTTCATAAGACCCTCCTGTTTTTCTAAGCTAAGGCTCTCTGTTGCAGTTGCAGAATAAAGTCTTCAAAATTGGCAACATCCCCAATCTCTACCTTATCAATATGGATTGTCGTTATATCCGAAGTCCTTTGTACGGTAGAAAAAGACTTATCCTTAGTATTCGTTCCTGCAGGAGCAACTATATTCATAGATTCTATCGTACGCATATACCCATTCTTAGCAAGGAAGTCTCTATGCTCTTGAGGTAAATCGTTATTTAGGGCTTGCATCCCTCTGTTTGGTATTTTGGGTTCTGTATATTCCGTATCAATAAGGATTTTTCGTTCTTGTTCAACGACCTGTTCTAAAGGATCATCTTCAACAATTTGTTGTCCTCGAGCAATTTTCTTAATATTCTCCCACCATTTGCCAACAGAACCAAGAATCGAATGGAGCATATTTTGGAATTGTTCTTTCCAAAACTCGAAACTGAATACTTGATCAAAAATAGAACGGATCTTATTCCCTAGCTCCAGCCACCATTCAATGGTAAAGATTGCCTTGATATTCTCCCAAACAGCCTCAGCATAAGAAACAATACTCCCCGCTAAAGCTTTCATCTTAAAAGACTCCCACATAGCTTTTATTTTAGTAATTCCGTTATTCCAAGCAACAACCATACTGTCCCATGCTCTCACTAAAACAACCGCTATCGTATCTCTTACTTTCTTTAAAAGATTGATCGTATTGGGAATAAAGTTTACAATAAAATTCCATACGGCTTTAATGGCAAGGAGCACCTTATCCCAGTTTTTAACTAATAATACAATACCTGCAATAAGAGCGATCACCCCTACAACGATCGCTCCAATAGGATTTGCATAGATTGCTGTATTAAGAGCAATCATTGCTCCTGCCATTGCACCAGCTGTTGCTGTTGCCATTGTTGTGATTGCCGTCCAAATTCCTGTAACCATTGTTGCCGATTTTATCCAAAACACATAGCTTGCAAAGGCAAGAAGTAATCCTGCAAGTGCTCCACTCACAACGGCGATAATCTTCGCCAGCCATTGGTTTTGAGCAAGAAAATTATTAAAACCCTCTAAAATAGGATTGAGAACAACCAAGAGTCTCATCAAGGCTTCTTGAATGGGTTTCCCAATATTAACACCAAGATTGGCAAAATTGTTTTTGAGAATATCCAGTTGATATCCTGAAGTCTTGAATATCTTATTAAAAGCTTCCTCTGTCGATCCTGAAGAATTTTCTACTTCGAGGAGATTGCCTTCAAGTTCGCCAATTTTCGCTGTAAGGAGATTGATTCCTTTTGCTCCTTCATCTCCGAATACTTTTTGAATAACATCTGCAGAAGCTCCCACTTCCGAGATATTTCGCAGAGTTCGAACAAGGTCAATCCCTCCGTCTGCTGTTCTTTCAACAGTGTATCCTAATTCTTGCGAGCCTTTATTAAGAGTTCTCATCATTGCATTAAAAGAAGTCCCTGCCATCGATCCTGTAATACCAAGCGTGTTTAATTGACCGACGACCGCAGAAGTCTGAGCAAAACTAACATTAAACGATAATGCGGAAGAAGACGCATATTTAAGACCTTCATTAAGCTGACCAAGATTTGCAATTTGGAATAGTTGTTGCGTCTTAGCAACAGTATCCGAAAGAGCGAGCATTTCTTGATTGGCATCGTTTGCTTTATTACCGAAATTATTATAAAGAGTTCCTAATAATGCTGAAGAAGTCGTCGCATCCCCTAAAGTCGCTGTGGCAAGTTTTAATGCCATATTCGTACCAGCAATGGCTTGCTGTTCATTCAATCCTGCAGAGAGTAAATTATAGCTTGCTCCCAAATATTCTTCAGAAGAGTTTTTATACTTACTGCTCCAAGCGAGAGCATTTTTGCCTATACGTTCGGAAGTCTGTTGCACTTCATCAGCAGTACCACTAAGCACTGTTTTTACAGGAGCAAGGGCAGACTCGAATTGCACGGCTTTTGCTGTTGCTAATCCTAGTCCAACGGCAATAGCAGTTCCAGCCACTAGAGCTCCTGTACGAAGTTTTTCAAATGCCTTGGATTGTTGCTCTATTTTTTCTAATTTAGAAACCGTATCCTCAAGCTTAGAGCCAACAACTCCCAGTCCTTTAGAAACACGATCATCAAGTTTTAAGATAATTTCCGCTACGTTATTACTCATTTCTCACCACCAAAAGTATCACTAATTGCACGACAGACTGCCGAGTAGAAAATATCTTCTAAATCTGCCATGACAAGTCTTGCCATTTCATGTTGATTTGCCACATCTCTATCATATTCTTTACCGATAATTCTATCTTCTAAAGGAACTTCTTGAGGAAGCACTATATCTTGCCCCAAAAAGAACGTTACTCTTGCTCTAATGACATCTAAAGGACTTTCTCGAAGTTCCTTTAGATCTCGGTTGCCGTAAAATTTTCGTCAGCCCCCAAGCCTTTGAGACATTCTTCTAAGAAATTACCGATAGCCAGTGGTTTTTCTTCAAGGTAGTTGGCAAATTCTTCTGCATTATCTCCAACAAAAAGCTGTCGAATAAATTTCTCCGAACGTCCGGCAACAGAACCTTTATTTTTGAGGGCTTCGTCTTGATACAACATCAACTCCCCTTTGCTTGGTTTTCTAAGGTAAAATTCTTTACCGTCGATCTCAAATTTGATGATCTTAAAACCTTGTTCTTTTAGTTCTTGTATTTTTTGTGTGTTCATACTTTTACCTCTTTATTGTATAGTTCCTCGACGGCAGGTCGCTAATTGAGAGCTATAATACCACGAGTGCTTTTTCCGTTCCGTTTAATATCTCCAAGGATTAAAAAATCCAAAGAAACTTTTAATTCTTTATCCCCTTGTGATGCCGAATCTGCAAGCTTTGTAAAACGTATCCCCATTAAGGTATTGGCAGAAATCGGAATAAGACTGTCAAAAGAATTACTGTACAAGACGTTGATCGTCGTAATTCTCGGATCGAGATTCAAAATCCCACTCGGAGCAATTAAAGCTAAAGCTTCAAACTCACTCTTGAGCATTTCCAGTTTACCGCTTGCTTTCCAATTTCCTTTACCGTAACCGACAGGTACACGACCTTTACCGTAGACAGCTTCAGCTTCTAACTCCTCATCCCAAGAGATACTTTTTGCCGTAAATACTACCGGCGTGAGGGGTAGAAGACTGATCGTAATATCTCCCCAGTCAAATTGTTTTCCGTTTATCATTACACTCATGATTAATTCTCCCGAGGGCATGGATGCCCGAAGTACTTTTACGGACAAGGATGTCCAAGTAAAAGTATTACCTTATTTTATTTTTTGTTCTATTAATGATGGTGTCAAGACATACTCTTGTTTCGTAAGGGTATTACTGGAAATACCCTTACAATCCCCCCATTCAAGGGGACACCCCTTGAAAATCCCCAGTCAAAGCAGACCTCCTGTCTGCATTTGACTTACTCGGACATCCTTGTCCTCGTTTCTATTCAGTCTTGTTGTATTTGAATGCGAAGGTTAACAAGATTTTTCTAATAATAGGAATACCGAATAAAGAAATATCCAATCGTACCCCATTGTTGACAACATCTTGTCCTTTTGGAAATTCCACTTCATAATCGTCAAGCTCTTTCGGATTGCTAGTAGTCATGCCGTCAATCGCATTCCGAACTTCGGCAATAAGGTTTTGTAATCCTGTTTCATCACCCGGTGCTTGGATATACGGTAAAGAAGCCCGTCTTGCCAGTCGTATTGCCTTGAAAACCGTTCTCACTACTTCAATAAATCGATAGTCGGATTTATCTCCTGCCATTGTTCTGCCATTGCTCCAAAAGAGATTTTGCAATCCTGCATAAGTCCTAAGAGTAATAAAACGGCTTTCATCTAAAGCCCTCGAATGGGTATTCGTCCAGCCTGCAGGGAGGTCTTCGTTATAAACGGCAAAGAAATTTGTTGCTCCGATACTTTGATTGACTTTTGCTTTTGTCATATGCCCTGCCACCAGTCCACTTGCCAAGGTTTTTCCTTGTAAAGGTTGACAGACCACACTCACAAATCGGGCGTCTACTTTGGCAAATTCTACTTGCTTTTCTGCAATCGCTTCTGCTATTGGAAGGTCGAGAGAAAGCTCGGTTTGGGTAAGGAAGAGAATAGGCTTATGATCCTCGAATAGCTGTTCGCTGAATTGACCTAAGGTTCTTACATACCCCGCATCGACTGATTGAGCCACAAAAACAAACTCGGGAGTGTAAAGCTCGAGAGCGTTCTCAACGGCTTCTTTAATCACTTCCACACTCGAAGTCGGTGCTGTCGTCTCAAAGAACCACCGGCTCGTTTCTAGATACTCGATATCCAGTGGAAATACTAGTGTAATCCCTACATCTTCTAAAGTGATGATTCCGTCTTCAGGGAGTAATTCTACTCTTTCTACGTCTCCGGTAAGAGAGATTTTGACTTCTGCTTGTCCGATTTCTCCTTCCGTATAGACGGATACATTGACTTCAGAAGCACACAAAGGTGACCCTGCAAGCGTGATGTTTATGTTTCCTATTGTGGTAATTGGAGAAACTGATCCCGCAATATCTCCCTTCGTACGCAATGCCAAAATGGAAACATCTCCCATTGTTTTTTGCATATCCCGAAGTCTGTTCGGTAATTCTCCATAACCTAAGACTTCGGAAATATCCGATTTTTTGCCGAGCGTTAGAAGAGAATATCCTCCTCTTGATGATGTGCCGACAACTAAAGCAACCGCTCCACTATTTGGAGCAAGACCACTCGTTCCATCTGTAATTTGTTCTTGAACTGAACTCCACATATTTTTACCTCTCAAGCCCATGGATGGGCGAAGTGCAGAATTTGACAGGGATGTCAAAAATTCTGCCTAACTTAATTGTACTTTTGCGGACAAGATAGCATTACCTTACATCAATATCTATCCCCGAAATCTTATCGATCTCAATAAGTTTCACGACAGGATATTCTGTTACGATCTTGATAATCGTTGCATTCACATCCAACAGCCCTTTGGCAAATATTCTCTCTATTTCCAAAGGTTGTATTTCTATCACCACCTCTCCAACAATAATAGATTTGGGCAGATCAACTAAAAAGCGATCCGTTATGTGATCCAGCTCTTTTTTATCCCCAAATACCGCTCTCAGCATAAAAGGCTGAACGATCTTGTATTTTTGTTGGATATTGTAGGTCTTCTCATTTTTTTGAATCGTACCAACACTACTTTGATAAGCCAGTTCAATATTTGCCGTTTCCGGAAGAATACTGACCCATGGAGCGGTATTAAACTCACTCTCTTCCATTTCCTCAAGAAAAATAATATTCTCTGTAATATTTTCTTGTTGTAGCAAAACTTCTTTTAATACTTCTTGGATTTCTACGATCATATTTTCTTATCCAATAGAAAAAAGTGGGCGTGTCTAATTAGCATTGCTCGAATGTTTTTATAGTCATCGGAGCTTAAACCGAGGAAAGGACGAGCAGGCATTTTTTTCGTTCCCTTTTGGAGATAGCCAGCATATTCTTTATTGGAATACACAGACAGCTCGCCATTAAACATAAATCGTGCGGTGGAATAACCAACACTTTGATAAAGCTGTCCACTCAACATTAAGAGAGAACCAATATCTCCTCTTCTCGTTTTTCTCAAGATTTCTAAAGTCGTTTCACTTCGAGGTATCCAATCTTTATTCTTAGGAGATTTTTTTGTATCTCGGATTCTTTGTCTTGTAGAACGAACTAATAATCCTCCCATAGCATGGGCAATCCGAGGGTCTTTCATATTCAAGCCTTGAATTTTATTGGCAAGCGTTTCTAGGCTTTTCTTATCTACTACGATCATTGAAACTTACTCCTACCAAATTGGTATAGAATTGAACGAGCTGATTCCTTATCTCCATTAACCATAATTCCGATAGCAAGCTTACCGGAGGCGATCATCTCCAGTTGTTTTAATGCCGTATCTCTATTGACTTTAATGGTATGATCCGCCGAGTCCGTATTCAAGCCTTTCCTCGAGAGGAGCTGGTACAAACTCAGCTTCACACAAATATCTCTGAGCGATAGCGGAATAAAAGGCAAAGGTAAAGAATATTGCTTCGATAAATACAAGTTCATCTCTTCACTCGCTCTTGTAATAGCTGAAGTAATGTTTTTTGTAACTTCTTCATCAGTCGCACGACCATCATCAATAGCCCAACTTCTCACGGCTGATTTTTTACAAGCCTCGTATAAATCTTTTATTTCACAATATACCACATCATTCTCCTGAGCCCAAGGATGGGTGAGTCTACATGTAATACCTATTTATCTCTATTTTCTAATAGCTCTCCAACCGCTCCAATATTAATCAATCTCTGCAGATCATCCCCTAATTCTTCTTCCGTGACTTCTTCATTCGGCTCTATCAATTCCCCATTACAACGAATAGGATAAAGAGCAACATAGGTTTTTTTCGACTTAGTTTTTTCTTCGTTCTTATTGTCAGAAGAAATCTCTTTATTTGTTATCGCCTCGTAAAAACGCTCTGTCTTGCCTGCTCCTTTCTCCACAAAATTTTCATCATCAAATAAAGTACAAAGCTCTTCAATAGGCTTTATTTTAAGCATTTCTTCCAATGCTTCAGGCTTATTTTTATATGCCTGTCTCAATCCGTTTTCTGTCATGTTACAACACTTCCTTCATTAAGAATCCTGCCTCATAATTGACAACAGCCCAGCCAAGCCTTTCATCAACAGCTACTACATCCGAGGTGCTTCTCTCATCGTAATAATCCCGCATATCCGCATAACCAAGAGGACATCGCACCGTAATCCCAAAAGTAATCGTGTCCAGTGTATAGATATTATCCGGAACATAAGCAAGCACAACATTATTTCCCCACATAAACGAGAGCTGATTATTATCCCGATACATCGTATCTGCAATCACAACCTTGGCAATATTTGTGATCTTCCCAAACTCTTCGGGAGTGAGACCTGCTTTGAGCGAGGTATTGGGCAGTCTCTCTATAAGATTCTTCTTGAAACGTAAGTTCTGCCACACTTGATCGGAAATGACGATCTTATTCGGATAATAGCCAGTGGCATTTTTGACCTTGAGGCGAGCTTCTTGAATCTGTTCAATAGGATCACTCGTCTCCTTAGACCATACATCGTTACCACTTGGTGTAAGAACATGCTTGCCATATTTACCATGATCGAGGATTGCTCCGATTTGTTCTTTCTCAATAGAGAGCATCATTTTTTCATAAGCATTTTTAAGGCGTGCTTCTCTCATCAATAACGAAGCCTGCACCACATTAGGAGCAGAAGTTAATTCCGCTCGATCCACAGAACTTTCTACCGTATACCGATTCGGATTGATCGTTACCCAAGAATCAATATTGTTGTTCGTACGCTTTGGTTCTGCTCCAAACGCTCTCTTAAAATCTTCTGTTTGTAAATGATCAGCTCCGATCTTCGCTACCTTATACGCATCTCTTGCCACTTCTGCAGAATATAGGGGCATTAATTCATATCCGAAACGTCGTTGCGTCGGATACCGTTGAGCCATTCGCTCTAATATTACAGGCATATTTCCTGTTTTTCCAAAATTTGGCATATTTTTTACCTCAAGCCCAAGGATGGGCAAAGTACCCGAATGCACAGGATGTGAATAATGAGGGTACAAATATTTTTATATTATCTAATCAACACTCTAATAACATTGTTATTAATATCAAGCACATAAGCTCCTAGATCCGTACTCTTCTTAGCTCGTCCTTGATTATCTCCGATAACCAAATCTCCTACAGTAATAGATTGTCCTTCTGCAAGCTCGACTTCCGCTTCACCGATCGTCAGAACGGAAAGCAATGTTCCTTCCTGTACCGTTTGCATAGATACCCCTTGGTATCCTCCATATCTTCCGTGTGGATCAACAAAGCGTTTCTCCACCGTATCTTGATTGGCTGTTGCCGTTCTTGTCCAAATACTTATATGAATCATTATTTATCTCCTAAGGACAGGATTGTCCTTTTTCGCACACAATGTGCAATAGAAAAACCTTATTTTTTACTTAATTTCTGCATTGCCTGATGGTGGGCTTCTTGTCTTCCCACACCTTCTTTGGTCAGCTTATCAATCTCATCTGCATACTCTGCCGTATGCTCAAGGGGTATATGATCTTCCGAAAAGTTTGCCGTACCAGTCTCCAATCCATAATTCCCAAACCGATGTTGCGTTCGTACCGTTCTCTTCTCAATAAATTCCGAAAAATTGGCAACGGCTTTCTTGCCATCTGTTTCTGAGGACGCTTCCGCTTTTTCCGTGAGCTTCTGAACCGTTTCTTCATCAAGGTTTTTCTCTTCCTTGACCTTTGCCACTTCATCGGCAATAGTTTTTGAGCGTTCTACTTTGTCCTGCTCCGATTTGAGACGATCAATTTCTTCTTTCTGCTTTTGGTTCTCTTGTTCGAGTTCCAATTCTCGACTCATACGATGTGAGTCGTGCTGACACGCACAATTAGGGTCAGCCTTAACCGTTTTTTCAGACATATCTTTACCTCCCGAAGACAGGATATCTGAGTCCAGCGTAGCCATGGATGGTAAAAGCTGAACACCTGCTTCTTGATTTATTTGGTTTTCGTTAAGATTTATACTACCAACTATTTGTTTTACTTCGCTCATGATTTCTTCACGTTGTTTCTTGAGAGAGCTTTCAATAGCTCCTTTGATCAATTTTTCAAAGAAACCAACACTCTCTTCTTGTTCCGAAAATTCTGCATAACACGATATACTTTCCTCATCCTCAGAAAATGCTAACGCTTCTTGCAACGTCCCTAAGTTGGGAATAGCAGGACGACTTGCCCCCAAAGCTCCTACATGCCGAAGACAATATTTCCCTTTTTGAGGATTACTCTCCGATAAAGGCATAAAAAAGCTTGCCGATACATTCCTGAAGGAGTTTTGCTCCACTTCTTCCTTAAACTCTTTTGTTACTTCCGAAAAACTCGCTAAGAGCTCCTCTCCGGCAACTTTTAGCTTATCGATCCAACCCATCGCCGGAGCTTCGGACGTCGGATGTCCTTTCACTAAAGGAGCAGACTTACTCGTGTAGCTCTCTTGAATCTCTCTCAAGACCTGCGAGGTAATATCATAATTCCTTCCACTCGCATCTTTATACCGTCCCACCTTTAAGATGGGAATCATTTTTGACATTTTTAAACCTCCTGAATTTATAAAAAATATTTATAATTGATTATTGACAACGTAACAACAATCAATTATAATTAATTACACCATTGATAGAATCTCTATTAATGGTGAGAAAACAATCCTTAGTAGCCTTGTTTTCTAGATCGATGCCGAGGAGTGGTGGCAATAAGCATCTGCTTAAAGCATTCTCCCTTAGCGAACCCCAATTCAAGGGAAGCGTTGTGATAATCCAAATTAGTGGATCTACAGTCCTATACTAAAGTTGGTAGATGTAACTATCTGTAGAAGTAGTAGGCACCGTGTGAAGCAACAGCTTCCTTTTTTATTTAATTATAACTCCCGTTCTTGTTTCTAAATCACCAACAGGATAAATAGCCTAGATCAAAAACCCCAATTCTACATTCCTTTGCTTTGTGAGTTTTACCTCATAAGGCGAGGATGTTTTTTATATTCTGTATACCTCTACTGCGAGAGAAAAACTACGAAGAAAGACTTGACTTTTTCTCTACGATCGATTATAATTAGTTAGACAATTGGTTTTATACCAATTAAATCGATCGCCTACCATAAGGTAGCACCTCATATTAGGATTGTGTGGTGGAGACACCGCTCTTAATTGCAACGGAGTTCCTAGCACTGGCTAATATTAAAAGGTTCTGTTACATTTTTGTGATAGAGCCTTTTTATTTCAAGCGTACCCCTCGTCTATAATCTTTTAACTGCTCCAATGGTGTTGTATTATCATAATTCAAAGGATAAAATGTGGTTAAGCTTGGTAATGAAGAACTAATCATATCTCTATTTTTACTTTTACCCACACTTTGTTTTCTTAATTGTTTAGGACTTTCCACCACCGCTACCCAAGGACTTCCATTTATATTTTTTATGTATATCTTAGAAGCAAGGAGCGTTCCCGTATCCTCATAGAGAGTATACTGTCCCCATACTTCATCTGCCTCTTTCAAAAACCGATCCAAATATGGAATGACAGGAGACCTCGTATTCCACTCTATTCCTTTACTCTTATTCCGAACAAAGTGGTCTCTAAGGTACTTAGGATTAACAAAAACAGGTTCTCCATTCATACCCTCCAATCGATGATTAATGAGCATGGACTCCAATATTCTCTCTCCCTCATTTCTCTGTAACGGTATTGTAGGAATCTTGAGGTTTGTTTTAGGATTCCATTTTGTAGAAGCCGATGCTTTTATTAAGGATTTCTGTCCCACTTCTTTCCAATTTTCAATAGAGCCCAATAATGCTCCATTGACAGCCATTTTACCTGTTTCTTCTCCAATCCAAGAATCTAATTGAGCTTTATTAGTAAAGAAACCTTTATCCGGTAAAATCTTTTGCCCTGCAAGAGCTGTTCCTGTACCTCCTGTTTTTTCAAAAGCCTTTTGATGGGTATCTTTGTTCCAAACAGGCACTCCCTCGCCATTCGGCTCTTCCATACTCACTTCCACAACACAACGACATCTAAATCCGTTTGGTGGATACCAAGTATTCCAAAAAGGATCATCATATCTTCGTACCGTGCCATTTACCCCAGCATGAGAGGGTCGTACCCTCCTATCTCCTATCGTGATATATTCCCAATTAGGAAAGATATCTACTGCCTGCATCAGTCCCTTATACCGACCATAGGAATAAGCGTTCGTCATATTTTGGGTATAGATCAGATCCAAGTGTCTCTCTGTTAAAGACCTAAGATCTTTTAATTTTTCATTCTCTCTTAAGGACTTTTTGAATTTATGAAAACTTTCTCCATTCTTAAAAGAATCCACCAGTAGAGCTGACAACTCATTAGCATGTTGCTGGCTAACAATTCCGCTAACCGAAAAAGCATATTGTTTTAATTCGTCTTCTAATTTGAGGTAATCCTTGTATTCCAAATTAACTCGGCTTGTAAAGAATTTCTTCGCTTCTTCAAAAGTGCTGAACACAGCTTCGCTCTTTTCACTAAAATTTGCTGTTCTATGTGTTGACTGCATAGACGCTGTCTGCATAGGCTGTAATTGACCTATTGCTAAAGCTCTCATTAAATCCAAGGCAAATTGCTCACTCTCTGTTATAGGCTTAGAAAATTCCTTAAGAATTATAGCAATACTATCTTCCCAGAAGCGTTCGCTTCCTATCTTAGAAAGCAGGCTTTCTTGTAAATCCAAAAACGGTTTCTTAAATTTATCTAAATTGTTTTCTGAATACTCGTCCAACTCTTTATAGTATTCAACGCTATGTCCCTTTTTTCCATTCTCAACGCCCTCACTAAAACTAGGAATATTTGGTATTGGTGCTTTTTTCAGCTCGTCATTACCAAAGCGATACGTCTTCCGGATATAGTCTTCAGATAATTCAAAACCCATTTCTACCAGCTTTTGGTCTCTTTCTATTTTTTGCTTCTCGTCTTCTTTCTCCGGTGTGAACGCAAACTTGACCGTTTCCTTTATTCTGTTCACAAGACAGAGATGCTTAATTAATCTATTGACCACCTCTTCAATAAGCGTTTTATCATCTTGTGTAATATCCTGTCTCACGATCGATAAACTCTGATCATTCCCCAACTTCCCAGCCTGTGCTTCCAAAGCACTCGCATGCCCCAAGATAAGCTTGCTTATTTGTTGGTTACAAATATCATAGAAATTCTTAAAAAGTGCCGAGGAGTTTGCCTTATCTGTCTTGAGAACCTCCACACTATCCGTCCCCTCCAATACAACAGCTCCTGAACTCTTAAATTGCGTGATCGCTTCAAGCATTTGTAATTTTCTTCTCTCGTCTGCAACGTCCATTTTACCTATAATACTGTCGTCCCCAAAACGATCCAAATACGAAATCCACAACTCCATATCTCCACGCAACCACGTCGCATGCCAAAATACTCGGGCAAGTAAGCTTTCTCCATAGGGATTTGCAAAAGTCGGTCGGTATTGCACCAACTCTACTTCTTTTTCAAGATCTCCAATCCTAAGATTCAAGGGACTCATATCTTGATGATTACTTGGTACTAACTCCCCTTGTGCATTGAAACAAAACCAATCGCTCATCAGAGAATTAATTCTCGTATACATCCATTTTCCGTTTATTTTTTCCATGGGATGTTCCAGCACCGTATATCCATACCAAATCCCATGAAAAATATTTCTGAACAGCGTATTCGCTCCAATTTGTTTCAAATTTTCTAGAACAAAATCCGTAAGATTCTGACTATCCGCAACAACTTCCCAAGGATCGCCAATGACGGCACTTTCTCTTGCCAAAATCGTCGCCTGTATCTCCGGTATATAAGTTAAATTCTGTAAGATCCCATGAGCAGAACGTCCGTTCTTACTCAAAAATTTGTAATCCGGATTCGGAATCTGTCCCCATAGTTGCAACAACTTCGTTGATTTTAACTGTTCTATTTTACTCTTCATATTCTCTTTTTCTTAAAAAATTGTCCCTTTTTATGCTCTGTGTCTCTCTAAAGTTTTCTTTGTGAGTAATTCCTCATAAAAAATCTTTTAAAATAACGTAAAATGGGTATAAAAAGCTTTTTTTAAGGACTTGCGTTCTGTAAAAATACACTTTTTCTGTAAATACATTTCTTAATAGCTCAAAATCCTCTAAAATGTCTCAGTCTTCGTCTAATCCTAGGGAGTACCGTAAACCCACCTACGGATGTTTTACTCTCCAAGACCTTAACCGCTCCCGCCAAAGCATCCGGTGCATCATCATGCACTTTGCTGTTCGGAAAGCTCAAGAGCTGATCCACTAAAATCTTTCCCTCTCTGCTCTTCCGAAAATCTCGATCAAAACTCATTCGACCTGTTTCAAAAAGGGGTACTAATTGAGCTATTCGGTGTTCTTTTTTAAGCGTGTTCTTTATAGAAGACAAGCTTAAATTCAATTTTCGTTCTCGAGCAAATCGATCCAAATCCCTCATAAAGTAAATCTGAAAACCGTTCGCCTCACAATACGTCCCCAAGATCCTATCTTGATACTTTTTGAATAGGTCGCAGACCCCCTCAAAAAACTTATTGTCCGAGCCTTGCACCAGAACTGCACCTTCAATATTGTAATGATCTTCATTCTTGCTCACTAATACGCACGCCTTATAGTCATTCTTCTTAATCCCATCCACACTCGGATCGATAAACATTACGCAAGGAGAGTGGAGAGGATTTGTACCATCGATAATCATGCTTTCCGTAAAGAGGGCATGCTCTTCATCACTGGGCATATTTTGGTATTCCGCATTAAAAGCAGATCGCCCCATGATCGATAATTGCTCCTGTAAAAATTCAAGAGGAAATCTTTCTTTCCAAAGTGATTGCTCGCTCCCATCCCCTGTAGGCTCTATTGCCCGATATATCTTTCTTGTCCATAAATTCCACGGTTCGTCTTCACTTAATAACAAAGTGCCCGTTACCGACCGTGTTCTCAAGATCGTCCCTATCAGCACCAATTTTCCTTTCGTTGATAAAGACGGAATGAGTCCTCTTGTGATCGTTTCCAGCGTCTTCGCCACCACCGACGGACTCATTGCCTCTTCGTCTTTTTCTATATCATCTAAAATAATTAAATCTGGTCGGTGCTGTCGGTATCGAAAACCTCGAATCGCTTGTTTTCTCCCTCGTGCCAAGATCCTTGTCTTATTGACCGTAAAATCTCCTGCCGAACCTATACCTATTAACAAACTTCCAAAATCTTCCAAAATCCTCTTATTGTCCGTAAACTCCAATCTAATAAAGTCTGCCAAGTCCTCTGCCAAATCATCTGTCGACGACACCAGCACAATAAATTTATACTTCTCTCTCAGCACACACCAAATAACATAAGCAAAACTAACCAACGTCGACTTTGAAAATCCCCTCGGAGCACAGATACTTATTCGATTCGATTCGCTTTCTAAAGTATCAATAATCTCTTTATGAAAAGTAGGAGACTCCTGCTCAGCATAATGCGGAAGATACTCTCTAAAGAAAAACCAAAAGGAACTTCGCCCCTGTTCAATACGGTCTGCTCTCCCTTTTGCACTTCGAGGAAGAATTTCCCTCTCAAAGAGATCCAAAATATCCGGTATGCTCTTCTTATATTCATTCTGTGTAAATTTACGATTATTCATATTACTATTTTTCTCAATTAAATCTCATTACTACAAGATAATAAGGGGTTCTTAGGGGTAGTTAGACAAAAGCAAGGCAAAGCCGACACTTTTGACTTTTACGACTGATTTTAAAATCAACAGTATTTAAACTAGCTAGTCGTAAATCTTAACATACCCCTAAGTCGTAGAGGGGTTCAAAGGGGGCGAGGCGAAACCGCCCCCTTGAAATCTTACCTCCCCATATACCTCATAAACGAATTCGTGATCTCTTTGATAATTTCTACATCATTTGGAAAATTCTCTCTCACAAAACTTGCAAACGCTCCCATCACCCTTGAAGTCTCTCCCAGCTTATCAATAGAACCATCATAGTTTTTATTCATCACGATAAACTTACTCAAGCGATTCAATGATTCTTCATTGCTTTTGTCTTTTTCAATATCAAGCATCGCTTGTTGAATTTGTTCTTCCAACCAAGCCTTGACGCTCTTCTTCTCTTGCGTAACTTTTTGCTTTCTGTCTTTCCAATCAAAAGACGTCCCCTCATATTTCTTCTTCCACTCCACCAGTGTCGTCTCCGACACATCCAGTATCTTTGCAATATCTTTTTGTGTATATCCTCGCTCAAACAATTCTCTTGCTCGAGGGCTCAACTCTTCAAATTTACCCACAGGTGTTCGCCTGTTTTTGTTTTATCATTATTCTTACCTTAGCTATTATTTTTATATCGTACCAACTCTCAGAGTTAGATCAGTTTCATCACATAACCGATAATGATCGATAGGAGCGAAACTCCCGCCATCGTCTGATACACAAACTTCGTGTTATAACGGATTCTGTGCTCGTGGTCTTCCAATATCTCTTTAAGCTGTGCAAATTTCTCCCCTTGGATTTCTTTAATCTCTTTAGAGTGCTGGATAAAATGATCCAAACTCACCACCAACTTATTAATCGATAAGGTCAAGCCTTGAATATCTTTCTCGATCTTACTTTGCCATTTCTCGTTCATATTTATGTTCCTTAATGTGCCGTACACTTTTTTAGACAGGATGTCTATACAAAAGTGCTCTATCTTATTTTTTGAATTACTTTTGTTCTATCCTCTTATTTTACAGCAAGGATCTCTCATTTACCGTCTAAAACACTTCAATTTTTTAGAATTTTTAAGTTTATTTTATCATGATAAATTTCTGCAGAAAGAAGCAGAAAAGACTGGACTTCTTCTCGGAAGCAAGATAGCGTAGCACCCTATGTGTTGTACGATAAGAATACAATAAAGGAGCATCATTATGAAAAACCTAAAAATCTATACAGTAAGAGAAGAACGTTGGAATCCTCAAATATCTTACAATAAATTCCATACGTTAGCCGAATTAACAGAGAAGTTACACATAAACTCAAAAACTATAGATAGCCTGTTAAACAAAGCAAATAAAAAAACCTTCATTTATGGTACTTCCAATTACTACTTAGTTGAAGAGAACGAGCTAGGTTACGGCTTTAATGGTCGTGAAAAAGGCTTACTCAAATCAGCTGTTTAAATCGATGAAAAAAATATTTGTCTTTTTTTCATCAAATATGCTATAATAAAACAATACTCCGCCAAGTAAATTAATACTTGACGGAGTATTTTTATGAATCATATCCAAACAATTCCTGATGACTCACATAAGAAGTACATAAGAGCTATCCATATCCTCAAAAACAAGCTCGGTTTATCCGACGAAAACTACCGAGCCTTACTTCAAGAATCGTTCCACAAACAATCTTCTAAAGACCTCACACCCAAACAACAGTCCCAACTAATCGCTCTCTTAAACTCACAATATTTATCTACTCAGCAAGCCAATCAGAGCAATTATAAACAACACAATTATATCTTATTCCTTGCCAAAGACAAGATCGTCGACCTGTTCGCTTATTGCTCTAAAATTGTTAATCGTTCTATCTCCCACCTTCAAGAACTCACAAAACAAGAAGCAAGCAATATTATAAACTCTCTAAAACGCTATCATCGAGAATGAAATTCCTAGACTATTTACAACAGATATCCGACAGCGACGAAGAGTTTTTAGCAATCATCAAAGAAATGAATAGTTGGTGTGAAAATGAAAACAGATTTATACATATGCCTTATAACATCGAGCGGTTTGACTTCTCAAGGGACGAATACAGACAAGCCTTTGAGCTTGCCGAAAAAGCGATTCAAGGTTCACAATCTAATCCATACCATAAACAAAAATTCTCCCCATACGGGGAGAATTAAAACATTGGCATTAATTTATTATTTTATGAGACAAAAAATATGGATACCCTCGATAAACTCGGCAGAACGACGAATCCGTAACAAACAAATCTATACCCTCTACAAACAAGGCATCTCCTATACAATACTTGCTCAACAATTCCATATCTCCGAACGTTGGATCAGAGCTATTATTGAGATTGTGAGGGGGAGGTGGAAATTAACTAATTAGATATATTTAGCCCTTTTAATTCCTTATTGATTCCATCAATATTTTCACCTTTATAGCAAGATAATCTCCAAATTAATATATTTCTAAGGATTTATATAAGCCTCTATGAATAGTTAAATTATTATCTATTCTTACTTTACTATCAGGGCTGGAATAAGCAAAGATATGTTTAGTATTTTGGATAATTCCTATAATATTATGTTTATAAAGTATATTTAATACTGTATTGCCATCTTTTGAATAATTATCTTCGAGCTTTTCATATTTATTTATAAATGACTTATATGAAATAGTTTGTTTTCTCTCATAAGCTAAAATATCAAATATTCCTTCTATATGTGGAAGTAGAGGAGTAAGTTCATCAATTAATTCCTGCTTTAGATATTCAGAGAAATTATGGTCATTTTTTTCTACTGTTTCTAACGATATTTTTCCTTTTGGTTGTTTTTCTATACATTTAGTTATATAAAAAACAAAATCTCTTGGACGTAAATGAGTTCTTTTTTTAATTTCTTCAAATATAGATTTACTCCTATTCGTTGGTTTTTTAAAAATAGTATGCCAAACTTGATTAAAGTCAGAGTTATTTAAATTTAATGTTTTTGATATTTTATAGGTCAAGAGCTCCTGTAAAGATTCTGTATCCCATTGTAAAGCAATCTCAAAATCTTTCCATTTATTTTTATCATTATCCTCTAATCGTTTATATATATCATCTCTTAATAAAACGATAGGATATACTTTAGTGCTAGAATCTTTAAATATTGAATGTATATTTTGCACAGCCTTGAATAAACTAGTAAGTAAAATAAAATACTCAGAAGAAGTACTCTTTATGTATTCTTCATCTAACTCATCTATGATAATATAATGTGTACATTTCTTCTTGTCTTGAAGCCATTTATTTTCTAATTCATGAGTAATTTTAGAAAATGTATCTATAGTGTTTATTTGATGAGTCGATTTATACTGCAGAATATTGAATATATTTATTACAAATTCTTTGGAAGTCACTTTTTTAAAGCTATCTTCGGTATTGTTAACAATTTTTTTCAACACTGAATCTGGGGAAATTTGATGAAATAATGATGCATAAATAAAATATTTCCATATTGTTATATATACTGTATTATTAGTAAACCGATTATCCGAATAATCATATAATATATTAAATGGAAATCCTTTAAATGATATCTCAATAGGTTTATTTCCTTTATTTTTAAGAGTATAAGACAAATTTTTTCCCAATAAAGTTTTACCAGTACCTTTTCTCCCAATAATATAAAATTTTTTACCATTTAATATACGATCCATTATATTATGGTCATAAAATAGATCACTTTCTTCGTATTTTCCATCTAAAAACCATTTGTTATAAATCAATGAAATATCTATATCGTTAGTAGTTAATAGTTGTTGATTATTATTTTGTCTGCATTGATAACATGTTTTTTTACTCTGTGCTATAGGATCAAACAATTTTCTTGAACATATGGAACATTTCATCGAATTATACCTCTTTCAATATTTTATATCTTTCTCTAAACTTTCTTTAATACCCCAAAAACCAATCCCACAATCTCAATATCAAAATCGGTAAATTCTGTTGGTGTGAGTTCTTCTGTTTTAAAAGCAGGATTATCACTGGCGATGATAATATTACCACGAATATCCTTATCCAGTCGTTTGACTTTTAATTCGTTATTGATACGAATCACGTAAACTCGTTCACTTTGCAAATCTCGATGATTGGTAGATACCAAAATCCAGTCTCCATCTAAAAATGTCGGTTTCATCGAGTCCCCATGGACTTCTAAGAGTTTTACAAATTGGGGATTATACTGTTTCAGAAGAACGGTTGGGATACTAATCCACTCAAGTTCGGCTTCGTTATAATTGACGATTCCTGAACCAGCTGAAGCCCTAACATCCAATAAAGGGATCTTTATTCCTTTATCGCTAGAAGTTTCAATATCTGTTTTTAAGTCCCGAAACATCTCTCCTTGTCCTGTCAATAACCAATGAGTATCAATACTAATCTTTTCATATAGTAAATTCATTTTTTCACTATTGAGCAAAGATTCGCCAGTTTCATAACGTGCATAAGAACTTTGGCTAATCTCAAATATTTTTGCAAATTCACCTTGATTTATATCAAGTGATTTCCTTATTTCTACAAGTCTTTCTGCAACAGACATAATACCTCAAAAATAATTATGCACAAAATGGAAATAATATTGACATTTAATAAAATGTGCATTATAATTATGTATAAATTAGAAAATCATAAATAGGGAAATGGAGAAACCGCCGATTCTTCATAAGAAAACGGAATTATAAGATAAGAATAAATTAAGAAAGTACTCCTATTTATGATGGTTCAGACAGATATAAAAATCTCTTGGCGGAGAGGGTATCTTATCTGAACCATTTTTTATACAAATAATTATACCATGAAAATAAAAAAGATTCAATCGATAAATGATTGAAAATATAAATAATAAGTATCCAGCGATCATTTACTATGCTGGACAGTGAGATAATGATGAATATTATAGAAAAAGAAAATATGTCTCTCATGCAGAGAGAGGATGGCTATGTTAATGCCACGGCTCTTTGTCGGAGTGCTGGGAAAGAGCTTGGTGGCTATTTAAGAAATGATACAACAAACGAATTTCTTAATGAACTTTCGGAAGCCATGCAAATTTGCATGACGTCGTTAGTACAGATAAATAAAGGTGCTGGGGTCAAAAAATACGAGCAAGGCACATATATTCACCCAAAAGTAGCGATACATCTTGGGCAGTGGCTCTCGCCGAAGTTTGCTGTATTCGTGAGTAATGTAGTTTTCGATTTTATGAATAGCGAGCAGAAGATCCAAATTGACAGAGAAAAAGCCCTCAAACGTTACCACCAAATTACTCAAAGCATCACCGATCTTGCAGAAGAAATTTCGGCTCTCCAAATAGAGGGTAATATCATTTTTGAAGAATTATTAAAAGAAAATACCTTATTGAGATTGAGGTAATGATGACTGTAAGAGAAAAAGAATTTTGTAATAAAGCTAAAAAACTGGGCTACGAAGTCCAAAAATACCACGGTAGGAATTTTCACAGAAGCTACGGAATTATTGTTGACAATGTGATGGATACTATCGCAGAACTAGGAATGAAAGGCTTGAAGTGGGATAATATGGGCTTGAGATTTATTGTTAGAGATAATAAAGTCTGCTATGGGATAAATTAAAGAGTTCGAATCTCTTCAGACTAAAGTTAAAATAGGTATAAAACGAGTGTTTTAAATCAATAAAATGAGCTTTTTTATAGAATATAAATTGTCGAGGTATGTATGCTAACACCGAATAATAAAGAGAAATTGGATAGATTAGAAATTATCTTAGAGACGTCGTTAAGGAACGAGATTGATACAGCGGTTATTGTTCATACGAGCTTAGAACGTGCAAAAGACCTCTGGCATCAGCTGGACGAAACGGATAAGAAATATATTTTTACAACATTGAAAGAGATCGTCAGAGAAGAGGAAATAGTTGCAAAGCTCCTGCTTGGAAACTGTGACAAACTCTTAAAAAGTATCAATTATACACAAAAACTAACGGAGTTTATGGGATAATGCAAATAAGAGAGCATATCATTACCGGTATTCCGCTGAAGATTCAAAAGGTGCTTGTCAGCTCATACACGCTGGATTTTTTACATTTCAAAGAAGAAGAGAAAGAGATCTTAAGTATTCTGATCCCCAAATTATATACGGATCGGTTCTCAAGTATTCTGTTTCATAAAGGAATCTGCACCCTCTCGATCAAGGAATATCGGCTGAACGACATCTCTCGCTATAAACTAGTTAGTGTTCATAGAGGTACTTTATGAGAGAGAAATATTATACCTCGAAAGAAATCGGAAACTTCCTTCAAATCGGAGATCGACATGTCCGTCGATTAGCAGAAAAAGAATACTGGGAATATCGAGAAGTAAAGAAAGCCAAGACTAAAGAAAAACGGTATCCTTTATCGACCCTTCCACTATCGATCCAAGCGAAGATCCAACAAGCCCAAAAAACAGATCTTGCCTTTGTAGAAGACACGCCTATAAATCGCCTCTCTTTAGAACCTTATAATAGAGCCGTAATGGAAGCTCGTCTATCTGCTCTAGATCTCTTCAAGAAATTCCACAAAGAATACGGTGGAGGCAAAGACAAGGCTATTTCCCATTTTATTCGGCAATGGCAAGAAATTGCCTCCCCTCGAACTTTAGAAATATTACCAAAATTTACCAAAAGAAGTTTTTATCATTGGGACACATCTCTTGCTAAGGGAGGAATCATCAGCCTCGCTCCTAATTATGGGAAGCGGAAAGGAATCACCAAAGTTCCGGAGCAGTTTCAAGAATTAATCTTAGATGCCTACCTCAACCAAAACCAACGAACGGCTCGAGGGATTCATAAGCACCTGATCCATCAAATGGCAATTACCCAATTGGGAGCAAGTGCAGAGGAGATTCAACTGGCTCAATACAAGAGACTACTTATGAAAGAATTTCCTTATAAAGTGGTTCTACGATTTATTGAGAATCACACCTCAAAAGGTCTGAGAGACAAAGCCCGAGGAAACAGATCCCAGCGAGAAAAGACCCAAGCATATATTACAAGAGATCCCTCGAGCGTTCTTCCCAATCAAATTTGGGTCTCGGACGGACACGATGCTAATAATTATGTGTTTAATGAATACGGCAAAGTAATCCGACCTGTCGTGGTTGTGTGGCAGGACATTCGTTCTCGAATGATCGTGGGCTGGGAGATTGACGAAACGGAAAATACGGACTTGATTATTACTAGTCTATGTAACGGTGTCGAACAGCATGGAGCTCCTCATTATGCTTATGTTGATAACGGTAAAGCCTATATCAATAAAAGAACAGCAGATAAAGTTCATTCCGAAAACAAACTCAAAGCTTATTCTATGTTGGGTATTACCGAGCAGGTCGCTCGTCCTTACAACGGTAAAGAAAAACCTGTCGAACGGACTTGGGGAACAATGGACAATGACTTCGCAAAGTTTCTACCCGGATACGTCGGAAAAAATGCCCTTTCCAAACCGGAAGGAGCAGAGAGAGACTTGAAAAAGGGAAATCTCTTGACATTGGAAGAGTACAAAGACGCTTTTACCAAGTGGGTACGAATTTATAATACGAATTTACATACAGGGATGGGTATGGATGGAAAAAGTCCTGCAGAAGTTTATTTAGAGAATATTGTAGAGATTAGAAGAGTCGATAAAGATACCATTACCTTACTAAGGATGGTTACCGTAGCAGAATTAAGAACGGTTACAGCCGGTGGTAAGATCCGTTACAACAATAGAGAATACATCGCTCCGGAATTACTGCATTATATCGGCTTAAAAGTAGAACTTGCCCTTGACCCTAAAAATCTTAATATAGCCTATATCTATTATGAGGGCAAATTTATCACGAAAGCGGAAGGGATGGTTTATGCGGATTTCTTTGATTCTCCAAATACCCAAAAAACACTCAAGCAACACTCACGACAGAAAAGCACAGAACATAAGATGAATAAAAGAATGATCGAGTCTAAGAAAAACCAAAGTGAGATTTTATTAGCGGAAAAAACAAAAGCTATCGAGTCTAAAAAACCAGAGCTGTTCAATAAAGAAGAAAAACCGTTCGACAGATACGGACATTATATTAATAAATAAAAGAGCGTACGACTTTTATTTTGAATATATAGTAATACTTTCTGTGCGAAAAAGTTCTATCCATTAGATTCAGTATAAAAAATATCCAGCTTTCGCCATCCGTGGCTACGCTGGACTCGGGCATCCATGCCCTCGGGAGTATAAAAATGAAAGAGAGAATAGAGAAGATACTAAAGTATCTTGAGGAGTCGGGAGAGACACAATCCAGTCTTGCTCGAAGTGCCGGTTTATCGGTAACAGTAGTAAACCAAATCCTTAAAGACAAATATAAAGGGGATATGGAAGTCAATTTATCTAAAATTGAGTCCGTTATCGACAATAGAAAAGAACGAGCTTTGGTAACTTTCAAAGCTCCGGAATTTATCGAAACGACCATTGTCAGTAAAACCTATGGTGCTTTGGGAGAAGCTCAGAATACGGCGATCCCAAGAATGCTCGTGCTTTACGGTAATAGTGGGATCGGCAAAACAAGGGGACTGGAGGAGTATGTTGAAGATAATCCTACTGCCACTTTAATAGAAGTGAGTCCGGACTTTACTTTCGGCTCGATGTTGCAGGAAATTGCCCAAGAAATCGGAGTACATAGTACGGGGAAGCATTATGAGATCAGAAAACGGATCGTTTCCAAGTTAAAAAATTCCAATAGAATGCTCATCATTGATGAAGCGGAATATCTCACCCCGAAGAGTTTGGATATTCTCAGACGAATCCACGATAAGGCAAAGATTCCTATTGTATTGGTGGGGATGCCTGCTTTATTTCATAATATTAAGTCGTTAAGAAAAGGTTTTGAGCAGATCGCTAATCGGATGGTTTCTTATAATCTTGGAGTACCAGATGACAGAGATATGCTCCAAATTATCGAGGCTTGTATTCCTCGCTGTGAGGATAGTGTTGCTAAGGCTCTGATTAAATGTTCTAAAAGTACGATCCGTACCTTAATCTTATTGATGCAAGACCTTGTCAATTGGTCAGCAAGCTCCGGTCAAAAAATAACGGCAAGCCAAGTAGAAGCCTTTGTTAATAGTATGCATTAGAAAACAACGAGCGATAGCGAGATTGTTTTCTTATCCAGCAGAATGCGTAAGCATTAGCAGGGTTAGAAAACAGTCTTATTCGGCAAAAAAAAGTAAAGTAGGATTAGAGAAATGAAAACAAAAACTAAAGAATTAAGAGAGATCCTTGAAGAGCTCAAGACAATCAAAGAGTTAAATTATGATCAAGTAAAATTATTACTTGAGGAACAAAAAAGAGATCGTA
>JBOFNI010000355.1:0-1645 GCA_051658845.1 Brevinema sp.
AGAGCTTTTTTGGCAGTATATCGCTAATAACCTTCCTATCTCTCAAGTACTCAGTATTCGAGAAGCCGCAGGCAAAAATAAGGATGAAGTCCTCAATAAAACAGTCGATGATAAAATATTCATCCCTTCTCACATAGGCTTGGATGAAATTACGGTAAAATATAAAAGTAGTTCTATAAATAAAATTGATCCCGTAGCTGAAGAACGCTTAAAATCTATTGTTCTCTATTATAATTGCATATATGATCATTCTCAAGACAATATTATGGTTACTAGTACCAGTAGAACCGCTGAAAATCAGGCTGGTATCGTTTACAATAATATTATAGCAAATGGAGGAAAGTATTTAGGTTCTATGTATCAAGGAAATTCAGGTCAATTTGTAGAACAAGAACTTAAAAAAGGTACTCATAAAAACACTATACTAAAAATGCTGTCAGACGGCATTGACTCACCTCCAACTAAAATAGGGATCAAACAACAATTAGGTAATAAGATGGTCATATTTTTTGGTTTTAGTCATATCGACGCCCCCAAAAATACTTGTGATATTGGAATTAATAATAATCCTTGGTCAAAAACAAGTTTTGTTACAGTTTTAGAAATTTTTATAAACCAAAGGAAATTTTTGAATGCTCAATCTTTACCCTTAGGAAAAGGTAAGGAAACAGATTGCCATCATCTAGTGATTTTAACTTAGCCCCCGCAGGTTTGCATAAGCTGACCTCTTTGATTTGTATTATGAGGTCTAAGATCACGATAGAAATCCATTTCACCATTAAAATAACGAACTGCCTCATAAATATCACCTTCGCAACCATCATAATGACGTGCATATGGATAGACTGGCTTAGATAAAGAATGAAGCTCATCATATGTAGATATATAATATTTCTTATCTTCGATTAACATCAATGTTTTAATATATTGATTGTTATCAGTATCAATATAAATACGATTAGTAAGATTAATACTACCAATATAAGTCAGAGGCATTTTAGGGGAAGACATTTGATAATCAATAAAATTTTGTTCGTCTCTAATTTCATTGGTTTTATAGATAATATTATTCGTCCGTTTTATCGTTGCAAAATAGTATTGATTAGATATAGGTTCATAATAGATAAAAGAATGATTATGTAAATATTCAAAAATTTTTGGCGTAATCATAGATGAAGAATATTCTTCTAACCAAAAAAGCTCTGGTTTAATATCATAACGAGCCTCTTGACTTCCTGCCCTAGTACTTAGTAAGATCATTATTATTAATAATACATATTTCATAAAACACCTCTATACTATTATAATAGTATAGAGGTGTTTTTTTGTCAAGATCTGTATTTTAGTAGATCGTTATAGACCGTGTTCTCCAAACCCTTGATCCTTCTCAAATCCTCGAGTGGCAAGCCTTCATGGAAAATGAAATTAAGGAGATGTTCGCTCCTCTTCCTAACAGTGTTGGTGATGATGATATTCACCAAATAGAAATCCCACCTAAAGGCGATAATATGGGCGAAAATACTGAGGAAGAAGTAAAGGATGAATCTTTATTTGTTAGTAATAAATATAGAAACAATATGCTAATACCCTTAAAAACATTAATCGAACAAATGGATCAAGATGTTTATAAAGCTATTAAAGCAGC
>JBOFNI010000356.1:0-2564 GCA_051658845.1 Brevinema sp.
AAATCATACGATTGCTTTCGTCGGAGATGGAATTAACGACGCTCCCGTTTTAGCCTTAAGTGACGTTGGAATCGCCATGGGAGGAATGGGAAGTGATCTTGCCATCGAAACAGCAGATGTCATTATACAAAATGATGAACCTTCCAAAATAGCTCTTGCAATCTTAATTGCAAAAACCACTCGTTCTGTTGTGTTACAAAATATCACTCTAGCTCTTCTTACCAAAATAATCGTCTTAATTTTAGGGGTAAACGGTCTCGCAACAATGTGGGAAGCAATTTTTGCCGATGTTGGAGTTTCTCTCATTGCAACACTCAATTCTTCTCGTCTTCTTTACAAGAAATTCGATGATTTTTAAAAATAAAATAGACTTCTTAAATTAAGAAGTCTATTTTATTTTTTATAGTAATTTTGTGATAAAGCATTCGGATGATTCGAATAAAAAGTTGTGATATTTTAAGAAGATGTTAGTTGAGAAAAATTGAGAGAATCCATATCCAGACAATTATCAATTTCTCCACAGAGAATTTTTTCTATGTAGTCACAAGCGGTATCTAAAGCGGGAGTTAATTTTTTGATCTCGTCTTTAGAAAAAGAGCCTAGAACATGTGATTCCACAGGAACACACTCATCATTAGGTCTCCCAATACCAATACGAATACGAGGAAAATCATCTGCTTTAAGGAATTTAATCAAAGATTTAATCCCATTATGCCCTCCGGAAGATCCGTATTTTTTGATTGATACACAACCAAAGTCAAGATTCATATCATCATAGACAACAATAATATCTTGTGGCTGAATTCTCAAAAAACTTGCCATATAAAGAACAGCTTCTCCACTAAGATTGGTAAAAGTTTGAGGTTTTAAGATGATTACCTTGTGATCATTAAGACGCATCTTCCCAATTAAGGATTTTTTCTTCTTGATATCAATAGAAAAACGATGCCTTTTAGCCAAATGATCTAATGCCAAAAAGCCTAAATTATGCCTTGATTTCGCATAAACTTCCCCAGGGTTCCCTAAGCCAACAACAAGTTTCACACAAGCCTCCTAAACCTTTATCAATTTATTAAATACATTTTTATTATTTTACTTCCGTAAGTACAGTCCCTCTATTTGTTAATACTTTACATTGCTCAGAAATATCCAAATCACGAACAATAACATTCTTTTTACGTTGTAGCTGAGAAATATCATGTGTGATTTTAGCAGGCATTTGCTCTGGTGTTGCTCTAATTAATATTTTTCTCATATAAGTAAGAAGATTTCCCCCCTCTCGCACTCCAACCGGAATACCGACAAATTCAATAGGAATAAGGGTCGTGTACATGGTATTAGGAGCAATAACACAAAAGTCTACATGCATAAATCGGCGAGAAATCGGATCAATTTTATAATCTCTAACAATTACATGATGCTTATCGGAGTTTACCGTAAGGGTAAAAGGAATATGCCGCTCATTGACGGCAAATAACTTTTCAAAAGCGACATAATCAATAGAAATATTGATATTTTCTTTGATTCCTGCTCCATAGATGACAGCAGGAAGACGAAATTCCGCTCTCAATTTTTTGTTGGCACTTTTTGTGCCAAGGGTTCGGGTTTGTCCAGCTAATTCTGTTGTGGACCATTTAGATACAGCCATATTAGGCCTCCTCTGGGTATCGGTTTTAGTCAACCTACAACCAGCTTAGTAAATTACTAAGGTTGCGTGTTACCATTATACTAGATTATACCATAAATACTTTAAATTTTCAAGTTAAAAACAATAATCTCTAATCATTTTTATCAATTTATTATAAATCTCTTTAAGAATATATTGTTTTCCTTAATATTTTTGAAAAAATACCGATTCTTATATTAACGATATTTTAGCTTTACAGGAGGTTTCAAGAAATGGATACAATATCACCCTTAATAGAAATTTTATCACAGATGAAAGCGTATATACAAAAAATATTGGATATCGAAGAACAAAAATATGATGTGATTAAAAATATGAATATCGATCAGTTGATTCTTTATAATGAAGAAGAAGCCGCTTTTGTTCGTAAAGTCGATCATCTCGAAATAAAACGTTTGGAATTAACAACAAAATTATCCACATCCATCGGATGTCCTCCTGATATAACAATATCTCAGATTGCTCTCCTCTTACCTATAGAACATCAGCAGAATATATTAGAGATCTGTTCGGAAATTAAAGCTCTTTGTAATCGTCTAGAGGTTGTCAGCGAGCGAAATGAATATATTTTACAACAAAATGTCGAAATTATTACACAAATTTTAGATCTTAGCCAAGGAGATCTTACCGAACAGTACGATAAGCAAGGAATGACATCAGATATTAACAAACAGCACCTTTATATGCTGGATCAAATTATATAATAAATTACTACAATACTATAAAAAGGAAAAACCAATGATTTCTTCATTTTTAGGGTTGGAAATGGGTCGTGGAGCCATGCAGACTACCCAAAAAGGACTACAAACCGTTAGCCATAATTTGCAGAATCTTAATACCGAAGGATATTCCAGACAGCGTGTCACTCAAAAAACAA
>JBOFNI010000357.1:0-1028 GCA_051658845.1 Brevinema sp.
CCATATTCTATATTTGGCGAACATTGTTTAAAAAATTCTTGTAACAGTTGTTGTTTTTGATCGGACAGACTATAGACGACTTCACTCATAATTTGTACCGATGATCCAAGACCCAAGAACGGTAATTCATTATCTAAGGGTTTTTTAATAGGAATTTTTAAGGTTCGAGATAAGATAGTTGGTAAGATCGTTTTTTCTGTTTGAGCTGTTAGAATAAGCCAATGATTCGGATATGGTTCTTCGATCAATTTTAATGCCGCATTCTGAGTAGGTGGATCTGCCATATCAAAATCTGCCAAAATACTAACCCTACCCGTACTCTGCACCGAATGAAATGTGATCGCTTCTCGAATAACATTAATAGGAATCCCTGTTTTTTTATCAAGAGCTAAGGTGAGTTGGAGTAACTGATCTATAAACTTCACATCTTGAGGAAAAATATGTTGGTTTATGCATTCATCAAGCTGTTCTTTAATAAAAGGTAGTTTTACTTCGCTAGAGAAATTTTCTTCAATCACTAAAATCATCCCCACCCGTCGTTGCAATAAATAAAGCCACGTCCAAGCTTCTTCGGAATCCGGAAAATGTTTCAAAAAAAATTCTGCTTTTAAAGACCATTGATCATTACGAAAATAAAAAAAATTACTACTTGTAAGAGGATTTTCTTTTAAAATGAGCTCTGCCAAGTCTAAAGCACAGGCTGTCTTGCCCCAACCTGAATCCCCTGTTAATAATAAAGTTCTACTCTGCTGAGTAGTAATCCCTCTAAGAAAAGAAACAAAAGCACTACTGTTATTTTTTCTAAACATACTATTTGCCATCAATATCAATCAACTGAATCCGTACTTCTTGAATATTATTCCATTCGTTAATTTCAGGGATTCCTACTAAATCAAATTTTTCATGATGTTTAATCTCTTCCCAACGTTTAACAAATCCCCAAGCAATCACATTAAAAGTCCCTTTACCTTTTTGGAAAACAAAAGTCATATGTTCTTTATTACGACCAATATATTTGTGTTCACTTA
>JBOFNI010000358.1:0-1687 GCA_051658845.1 Brevinema sp.
GCTTTTGCCCAAATGCCGGATAAAAAACTAATTATTTTGGGTGATGGACCGGACAGTAAAACAGTAGAAACGATCTGTAAAACAGCTCCTAATATTGAATACCGAGGTTATCAAGAAAGAGAGCAATTATTAAAAACAATTGGTCAGGCAAAGGCATTTGTCTTCGCTGCGGAAGAAGATTTCGGTATTCTCCCGGTAGAGGCTCAAAGCTTAGGGACTCCTGTTATTGCCTATGGGGTAGGGGGCGTCCGAGAGACGGTAAAAGAATCTCTTACCGGTGTTTTTTTTGAAGAGCAAACAACAGATAGTATTAAGCAAGCAGTTGCTTATTTTGAGTCTCAAGAAGATCGCTTTGATTCTCAGGTTATTGCACAGCATAGTCAACAGTTTTCTGAGTATAAATTTCACCATAAATTTCGGCGATTTGTTGAAGAATCATATCATAAATTTCATACTCAATAGGAGGTATACCCATGACGGAACAGGAAGTATTGGACATTTTAGGAACGCTAGAGCACCCCGGTACTCATAAGAAATTATCAGAAATTTCTAAAATAGAAGGGATTTCCCAAGGGAGTGATCTATTAAAAATTAGATTGCTGATTGAAGATTTACAACCGGATGAAAAAAAAGGAATACGTACTTTAATAGAAGATTCTTTTACCAAAAAAGGGATTGATGTTTTAGTTAGTATTACGACAAATAGTAGTATTCAACCCAAACCAGCTCCTTCTAATCCTCATATCAAACCTTTTCTAGCGGAAGGAATACTAAGCCGTTTTAAAAAGATTATTGCCGTCTATTCGACAAAAGGTGGAGTAGGTAAATCAACGGTAGCTGCTAGTTTGGTAAAAGATTTTGCAACAAAAGGGCTAAAAACAGCTATTGTTGATTTAGATATTTATGGTCCTAGTATTCCAAGAATTTTAGGAATGAAAGGTCAAGTTGCTGTTTATGAGCAAAAATTTGTCCCTGCAGAAATTGACGGGATTCATATGATGAGCGTTGGATTACTAATCCCTAATGTGGATTCTCCATTAATTTGGCGGGCTCCGATTGTTAATGGGGTTATCTCACAAATATTTACCGATACCTTGTGGGATGATGAGTATGATGTTTTAGTGATCGATATGCCTCCAGGGACAGGAGATATACCAATTTTGGTCGGACAAAGTATCCCACCGGATGGGGTGTTGGTTGTTAGTACACCGCAAGCGGTCGCTTTAGAGGATACGTTCAAAGGTCTTGTGATGTTTCAAAAATTTAACGTTCCAATTTTAGGTTTTGTCTATAATATGGGAACAGTGGTTTGCGATGGTTGTCATCGTCCGATCCCTCTCTTTAATAAAAGTGCGGAATTTGATGAATTAATGATGAATTATCAAATTGATGTAATTGCAGAGTTGCCCTTAGATCCGAAAGTAGCGGCATTGGCTGATATAGGAGACTTGGATCAAATTGAAGAAGATTGGTATTGGAAACAAGAATTTTCTAAGATTAGCGATCATTTAATTACTACTTTAGAATTACAAAAATAGCAGATAAAAGTTAAAAAATGCTTGACAAATAATATCAAATATTGTATAATATTTGATATTAAGAACGAAGTTCTGATGCCGAAATAGCTCAGTAGGTAGAGCAGAGGACTGAAAATCCTCGTGTCGGTGGTTCGATTCCGCCTTTCGGC
>JBOFNI010000359.1:0-2125 GCA_051658845.1 Brevinema sp.
AATAAAATTAATCATTATTTTTCTATTAAGCTTTGTTTTGTCTGCATACGGAAACTCCTGCAAGAGTTTTTCCGAATATACTTCCGCCATATATCCTCCTAATTATTATTTATTTTAGAAAATAATTTCTAAAATATCATTTCTTTATATTATTTATTTTCTTTGTTGCCAAATCTCATTCGCCTCAGATATTAATTGATCGTTATCCCTTTCGATAAAAAAGAGAGAAATATCCCCAAAATCTAAGTTTGGTAATAATTTGATAGTATTTTCTTTACCTAAAGATAAAAACGTCGTCGATAACAAATCAGCCATTTCTGCACTTCCTTTCAGAACAACACTTACCGACGCTAAATTATGAGTTACAGGCGATCCTGTTTTAGGATTAAAGATATGGTGATAATAGTTACCGTCTTTTTCAAAATACTGCTCATAATCTCCAGAAGTCGCAATCGAATCCCCATCATAAAGAAACACCACTTCTTGAACATCTTCACCATTGGGATTCCTTATCCCTACTTTCCAAGGAGTACCATCAGGTTTCGTACCATATACCCTGATATTTCCACCAGCATTGACAAAACCTGCACTAATATTCATATTTTGCTTTAAGAGATCAATTGCTACATCCACCGCATAGCCTTTCGCTATTGCACCCAAATCAAGTTGTACACCATTACTGAGTATAATCCGATCATCCTCTAAGTAGATATGTTCCATACCAACATTCTCTAATACTCTTTGAATCTCTTGATTATCGGGAACTCTTTGTCCTTTATCTTGCAAGTAAAAACCCCAAAGACGAATTAAGGGGTAAACCGTTAAGTCAAAAGCACCATCACTCAATTGGTGCATTTTTTTGGAGAGAATAATAAAATTAGAAAGAATTGAAAAAATTCTCGGATTATTATGTCTATAAACTATAAAATCTTTATTAAGTTGCGAAACAAATCCTTCTCCAGCCGGAGATAATTCATATTCAAGATCATCTAATTTTTCCCATATCTGATTGATAGATTGATCAATTTGATATTTTGGCTGTGTAGAATAAGCAACAATATCAAAAACCGTATACATAAGATTTTGTTGATATACATATCGCTTTACCGTATTTGATGAACATCCTAGTAGTTGCATTGTTAATGAAATGATAAGCATGACTCGATAGCAAGACATGAAAGATCCTTAATATAATAATATGACTATAGGTTTTAAATTTATGTTGCACATATTGTAACATATATTTAAATTAAAATCAAATCGTTTTTTTATTTTTATCCAACATTGATTATAGACCTATAGATTTCATTTCTAAAATATTGACAATATAAGAAAATTATACTATACTATTTAGAAATAATTTATTATAAGGAGTATTGTTATGTATCAACAGTCTTTAGTATTCCCATTTCTATTGAGAAATAAACAAGTCATATTTATCATCCAAATCATTACTGGGTCTCTAATTATGGCTATTTCAGCCCAAATTAACATTCCTTTTCTGTTTGTTCCTTTAACAGGGCAAAGTTTAGGGCTTATTATTGTTGCCTTATCAATGAAACGTCATATAGCTGTTACCAGTATGATCCTTTATCTACTTGAAGGTGCAATCGGACTTCCTGTTTTTGCAGGAGGTACCAGTATTATCAATCTTATGAGCCCTACTGGTGGATATCTCTGGGGGCTTATTCCCAGTGCCTTTGTAATAGCAAGTCTCAATAATCATCCCTATTTTAAAACTTCGATAACATCTGTAATCACTGTTTTTTTAGGATTAATCGTATTATTCAGTGTTGGATTAATTCAATTATCTTTCTTTGTCCCCCTTCATATGGTATTGAATATTGGTCTTTATCCATTTCTACTGGGAGAGTTGATTAAAATCTGTCTTTTGACTATGTCAAGATTTCTATATCATTTACTAAAAAATCAATAAATCTCTATTGACATTTATCAAATATAATATTATAATACTATAATATTTATGGAGAGATGGCTGAGTGGTCGAAAGCGGCTTCCTGCTAAGAAGTTGTCCCCGATTAGGGGACCGGGGGTTCGAATCCCTCTCTCTCCGTGTTATAACATTTTTAAATCATTGGTATAGCAATACTTAACTTTTACAATT
>JBOFNI010000360.1:0-3270 GCA_051658845.1 Brevinema sp.
TGTTATTTTCCTGTATATTAGGAAGATTTTTCTTGAAAGTCTTAGTCTCTTGTTTAAGAGTTTTTTTGTATTCTTTTTGTTTGTTTTTTAACTGTTTATTTAAGGTCTTATTAAGTTTTTTTAATTCTTTTGTTGTAGTTCTGGACATTTGGCTAATATTGTACGAGATCGCTTCTGCAGTATTTTTTTCTAAATCTTCAATATTTTTAGTCAGATTGTTTGTGTTTTTGGTAAAATCATCATAAATTTTTTGTTCTTGCTGTTTGATCGTTTGAATATCATTACTGGTAATCCGTGAAATTTCTAAAATAGCGTAGTCAACAGACTCTGTAAGCTCAGTCTCTAAATCCTTATTTTCTCGGATAAAATCAATATCGGTAGCTACAAGGTTGCTAATAATCGTGTTTACTTCTGTTTCTATTTTTTTATACTGATTTTGTTGGAGTAGTTCAGCCTGTTGCCTTGTTTCATCAGCAACAGTAGCACCAATTAAGCCCACTAATCCTATTGCTGCCAATGTTGCGCCCACTGTTGTAGCAGCTGGATTATGTCGTCTACCATAATAACGGGATGGACGATGATAATAATGATTGTATTGATAAGAATATCTATAACTGCTGGAAGCGGAGAGAGCCAAACCGGTTGTCATCATGGTAAGCATTGCTATCTGTGTCCCGTTAGGACCGGTATATTGTTTAGAAGGGGTGATTTTTAAGATATCAAGTTGTCCTAAGAGACGTTGTACTCGTGCTGATTCCTGAGCCATATCACGAGTATCAATATAAGCACTATAATGAGGAGTGGATAATCCTATGAAAAAAATAAATAAAACATAAAGCATAATATCTCCTAATTATTTATAGATATGCAAGTAATATGTTTTCTATTATATTAAGTTTATTATACTATATTTCATAATATGAGTCAATCAAAAGCAAATAGGTCTTGAAAAAAAGTAAAATATCATGTATAATATATCGCACACATTAGAGGATGATAAATGGAAAAAAAATGTATTTTTATTTCATATACGAATACTGGTGCCGGTCATATTATTCCTGCAATGGCAATAGCAGAGCGTATCGAAGAGCTTTATCCCAATCGTTTTCGGATTATTACCAGTAATTTTTTTGAAGATGCCGGTGCCGTTAAATTCAATCACTATATCGAACAATCTTGGGATTTTTTATTAAAAAGCCCCTTATTCACAAAAGTAATTCAATTACTCGGAAAGATTCTTTATTTTCTTGCTCCATACTATGTTCACATTATTCACCCTAAGGTATTAAAGCAGTCTATCGATTATATTCAAAAAATCAATCCAGATCTTATCTTTACTACACATTTTTTTATTTATGGTGTTGCAATAGACGCAAAAAAACGATTAAAATTGAAGTGCCCTGTGATTGGATTGAATCCGGATACTTTTGATACATTTCCGCAATGGAGTAGTAAGGGAGATTTATTGCTTGTCTGTTCTGAATTAGCTGAAGCACAAGCTCTTATTCAAGGACATAAATCCGAAAAACTAAAAATTGTCCCCCAAGCATTACGAAAAGAGTTTATGAGTGCTGATCATGTAGTGCCTGCAACTCTTCGTCAGCAATATGGATTGAGACCGGATGTGTTTACCATTTTCATGAGTGATGGAGGTCAAGGATTAGGAAAGATTGCCGAATCGATCAAATATTTATTAAAAAGCTCCTTATCTTTAAATATTGTTATTATCTGTGGAAAAAACGAATCTCTATATCACAAAATGACACAAGTGCGAGATCAATTAATTAAAGAAAATAACCCAATCCAATTATTGGTATTTTCTTTTGTAGACAGTATCACTCCTTTTATTCAAATGAGTGATTTATTCGTTGGAAAAAGTGGTCCTGCAACTATTTGGGAATGCCTAAAACTGGGTCTTCCCGTATTAATTAATTTTTCAGCAAATGATGCGGAAAGAAAAACGGCAAAATATTTTATCAAGCGTAAAGTAGCTCTTTCTTGTCAGTATCCTTCTCTGCTTCCTAAAAAAATTAAAAGAATCCTAGATAATCCAGATATGCTTATGGATATTAAAAATAATCTCTCTCAATTAGATATTTTTCAAGATGGAAGTTCAATAATCTCAGAACTGCTAGTTCAATATCTCGAATCCGAGCAATGATCCGTTATTTTAAAGAAAACCAACAATTTCTTCACGATTTATTATTTTTTCATAAGGAATATCCAAATTCTATTCAATACCAAAGTCAGTGCTGTCCTATTACCGATCCGAAGGAAATGTTTCAGCAAGCTGTCTATTGTTTTTTAACCCCTGCAACCAAATCAGATTCTGCAGATCATACTTATCGTCAGTTGTTTCATAATGATTTTTTTGACCATGCTTCTTTAAGTGAGATAGCAGAATGTCTGAGAGCGAAACCTTATATTCGTTTTCACAATCAAAAAGCAAAGCGTCTACAAGCTTGGCAGAAAGAAGGGGAGCAACACATTAAAGTAATTAATTCCCTTCCTAACGCAGAAACAAAGAGAGAATATATTATTAAAAATATTAATGGGATGAATTATAAAGAAGCAACCCATTTTTTACGTAATATTGGGCAGAGTGAGGAGCTTGTGATTTTGGATCGGCATATTCTTGACTTTATGCGAAAGGTTGGTCTCTTGGATCAAGGTATGGAGAAATTGTCTAAGAATTATCTATTGTGGGAAAGGATGTTTGTTGATTTTATTTTTAGTCCGATGTGGGCTGATACCGTAGGAAAAAGCTCGATTCCACAAGCTGATTTTGCCATTTGGGCAGCTCGTGTCAAAGAAACTGATACAAAGATTAGTTACGAAAGGGTTTTATTATTAAGATAATGAAAGGTGTCTTATGAATTTATTAGAAAAGATTTTGTCTTTTAGTACCGTAAAACAGATTCCCAAAGAGCAATATCCCTATCGGGTTTATTACCTACTCCGAGAGTTAGGATTTGACCCTGATTGTGTAAAATATATCCATATTACAGGCTCTAAAGGTAAAGGCTCTTTAGCCTACAATACTTTTCACATCCTCAAGGCTCAAGGATATCGAGTAGGATTATTTTCTTCTCCGCATATTTTTGATGTGCGGGAGCGTTTTGTTACAGAGCAAGGAATGATCTCTGAAGCAGATTTACAAAATTTGATTATTTGTTATCAAGACTTTCTAAAGCAAAAAGAATTACATTTTTTTGAGAACTGTTTATTTTTTGCCTTGATATATTTTTTAGGGCAACAGTGTGAATATGT
>JBOFNI010000361.1:0-4135 GCA_051658845.1 Brevinema sp.
GAATTTTCGGCAATTTTTTTCATCGGAGCTTCGATCGCTTTTCGGATAATATTAATACCGACTTGCTCTTCTTCGTTATCTCCTTTAAGGGAATCCAAAGCTTTTTGGATTCTCAACAAGGCAACCCCACCCCCAGGAATAATCCCTTCGTCTACGGCTGCTTTCGTTGCGGAAAGAGCATCTTGAACACGATCTTTTTTCTCTTTTAATTCGACTTCGGTTGCGGCACCAACTTTGATATTGGCAACACCACCGGCAAGCTTCGCTTTACGCTCGTTTAGTTTTTCAATATCGTAATCGGAAGTGCTGTCGGCAATCGCAGAATCGATTTGTTTGATACGACCGACGATCGTTGCTTTATCTCCAGCACCGTCAATAATAATTGTATTTTCTTTTTCGACACGCACTCTTTTAGCACGACCAAGCATATCAGGAGTCGCTTGTTCTAGGGTCATTCCTTTGTCTTCGCTGATAACTTGTCCACCGGTGAGAATCGCAATATCTTCGAGCATTGCTTTTCTACGATCCCCAAACGCAGGAGCTTTAACAGCAACCGCATTCAAAGTGCCACGAAGTTTGTTGACAATGAGGGTCGCCAAAGCTTCCCCATCAATATCTTCAGCAATCAACACTAAAGGTTTTCCTTGCTTGAGTACAGCCTCTAATAAGCCCATAATATCTTTAAGAGAAGAAATCTTTTTATCACAAAGAAGAATAAAAGGCTCATCCAACTCGGCAACCATATGCTCCGCATCGGTAATCATATAAGGGGACAAATACCCACGATCAAACTGCATTCCTTCCACAACTTCAACAAAAGTTTCCATAGCTTTGGAATCTTCGACGGTGATTACTCCGTCTTTTCCGACTTTATCCATTGCTTCAGCAATCAATGCTCCGATTTCGGTATCGTTGTTTCCGGAAATGGTCGCAACACTTTTAATCTCTTCAGAGGTTTTTACTTCTTTCGCAATCCCTTTGATCTCTTTTACAAGAACATCTAAGGCTTTATCCATTCCCCGTTTGATAAGAGTAGGATTCGACCCAGAAGTAACGTTTTTGAACCCTTCTTTAATAATCGCATAAGCTAATACCGTTGCCGTGGTTGTTCCGTCTCCGGCAACGTCGTTAGTTTTGGTCGCAACCTCACGAACGAGCTGAGCTCCCATATTCTCGAATGGATCTTCCAATTCGATTTCTTTTGCTACCGTAACACCGTCTTTTGTAATCTGTGGTGCTCCGTATTTTTTATCGATGACGACATTTCGACCTCTTGGACCTAATGTCGTACCAACAGCTTTAGATAATTTTTCTACCCCAGCAAGCATTTTTTGATGTGCTTCACTGGAAAACAGTAAATCTTTTGCCATTTATAGACTCCTTGATTTGATAAATTTTCTATTGTTTTATTTATAAATAATATAGCAAAATTCATGCCAAGTTAAAACATTGAACTCAAAAATCTCATCAACGCACTGATAAGCCGTCCAAAGATATATACCATCAGGATTTTCGGACCCCAAATCCGTGTGAAGTTGATTGTTTCGTAAATCGCACCTTGGATAAACTTAGGGAGTCGTCTAAAAAATCGTGCATTATAAACGATATTCAAGATAACGTATAGTAAAATTAATAATAAACCCACTATTAAAGCAAGGGATAAAATTAAAAAAATGATGCTACTGATATAATAAATCATTGCTCCCAAGAATTCCTCCCTTATCGGATAATATCCTCTATTCTAACTACTTTGGCAAAACCACCAGCTTGTTCCACAAAAAGCCAAATCTCTTGATCTTCGGTAATATATTCCAAACTAATTCCATTCTTAAAAGTATAAAACGGCTCTTCAATCCAATAATAAGGCTGACTTTGGTCGGTTTTTGCATCATAAATATTCAATATCTGCAGGGCATCTTTTTGCTGTCGGTATAATAAACGCTCATCATCTAAAATAGATAATAAGGTCCATGTCGGTGTCTTACCACTTAAGGATCGTAGTCGCCGATTTTTATACAAGGTACAAACTTGTCCACCTCGACTATACTGCTCTAAATCACCCTTAAGACTTCGTTCTAAAGAACGAAAATCCGTCTTTTGCAAAACGCCCTCAGCAAAACGATAGACATTATTATCTAATTGTAAAAAATATACATCTCCAATCACAGAAGTAGAAGGAGCCGTATCAACAAGAATAGGAAATTGGTAGAGTATATTTTTATCACTCAGATCAGTTCCCGAATAAGAGAGAATCTGTTTTTCTGTAAATAAAAACAGATTTGAATGATACCACGAAATATCTAATATCCCTCTTTCCGCTAGAATCAATTTTTTTTTGTTAATATCGTAAACATGAACAATATTAACATTATCAATCGTAAACAAAAGACTCATATAACGACCGTCTTTCGAAAAATAGGAAGAATTAATCGTAACCTTATCTCCTCGAAAATAAGTAAGAGGAATAAATTTTTTTGTGCTGGTTTCATAAAATGCCAAGTTTAAGAAAGAAACATCATTGGAGAAAGTATCTCCCGTCAATAAAAAAACAGAACGATCCCTAGAAGCGGAAATCTGAGAAAAATTGGGAAACACATATTGGGACTTCGCTTGCAGATCTGGAAGTTGCCCAACATCGATACAATATAATTTATTCTGATAGACAAAAGCAAAACTATCTTCATCAACAATATCAAGCTCGGCAAACAAAGTAGCAGACTCCGAAAAATTTTTCTGATTAACATTAAGAGAAGCAATATATTGTTGATCAATCCATATTTCTCGCCCTTGATAATCAAATTGAGCTCGAGCTCCTCTTCTACTTAATACAGTAAGAGGTACTCCTATATCGATATAATCAATAACGTTGCCACCCACAAAGCTCTCATAAACAGGTACATTATGATCGATAATAACAAAGGCATGCAACATTCCTGCGTAAAATACCATCACTAATAACAGTATTCTTCTCATGATCTACTCTTCTATATATTCTTCTTGGTGTTTACAACGCAGACACTCTACTACTTTCTTTTTACCTGCTTGAAAAAATAAAGCGCTCTGATCGTTAGGACAAATCATCCCTGAAGGCTTCGCATTAGTCACAAAATCACATTCTGGATAATGGGTACAGGCATAAAATGCGCCTCTCCCTCTTTTTTCGACAATTTTTCCTTGAGCACATTTTGGGCACATTCCAAAAGGAATAGGCTGAGCATTGACACACTCAGGCCAGCCTGAACATGCTAAAAAATAACCGAATTTTCCTAATTTTTTTAACATCGGTCGCCCACATTTTTCACAAATTTCATCCGTCTTTTCGTCAAAAGCTCCTTTAATCGAATCCACTTTTTCGAAAGCTTCTTCTACCGTCTTATGAAAAGGCAAATAAAATTCTTTAACAATATGTTTCCATTCCATCTGTCGGTCTTCAACAGCATCCAATTTTTTTTCCATTGATGCGGTAAATTCTGCACTAATAAGATCGTTAAAATTTTCAATTAATAAGCGATTTACTGCTTTACCAAGATCCGTAGGAACAAGCGATTTACCGGCTTTTTTTACATAATAACGCTTGCTTAAGGTCATCATCGTTGGTGCGTAAGTCGAAGGTCTTCCAATGCCTAATTCTTCCATCGTTTTTACGAGCGAAGCTTCCGTATATCTTGGAGGAGCTTGAGTAAATTTTTGCTCTTCTTTCAAAGCAGAACAAGGGAGCAATTTACCGACTTCCAAACCTTCCGGAAGAAGTGTTTCTTTTTTATCACTAAAGTTCCATACTTTTTGAAATCCGTCAAAAAGTAAGCGAGAACCAGAACTGGTAAAAATACAATGTTCCACCGATAAATTGAGTGTACTTACTTCCCGTTCGGCAACATTCATCTGAGAAGCAATAAAACGTCTCCAAATAAGATTGTATAATTTATATTGATCGGAACTGAGTTGCGCTTTAATTTCATCGGGATGTAAAGCAACTAGTGCAGGACGAATCGCTTCGTGGGCATCTTGAGAATTTTTTTTATTGGAAAATACATTAGGAGTTTTTGGCAAATAGCGATCTCCAAAGTTGTCTTGAATATATTTCTTTGATTCTTGGAGTGCAATGGGAGAAATTCTCGTCGAATCCGTACGCATA
>JBOFNI010000362.1:0-1163 GCA_051658845.1 Brevinema sp.
TCCATAATCCGGCAAATATTATGGGAATCCGTGCCTGTCAAAAAATCGCACCCAACACTCCACAAGTAGCCATCTTCGATACCGCTTTTCACCAAACAATGGAACCTGTTGCTTATATGTATGGAATTCCTTATCGTTACTATGAACAATTTAAAATCCGTCGTTATGGGTTTCATGGTACATCTTATGCTTATGTAACTCCAAAAGCCTCCGAACTCCTCAATAAAAAAGTAGAACAAACCAATTTAATTATCTGCCATATCGGAAACGGAGCTAGTATTGCTGCCGTTAGAGGTGGAAAATGTGTGGATACTTCGATGGGATTCACGCCTTTAGAAGGATTGATGATGGGGACTCGTTGTGGAAATATTGATCCTGCCATTGTTCCTTTTATTATGGATAAAGAAAATTGTTCTACCGAACAAATTTCTGCTATTCTCAATAAAGAAAGCGGACTTAAAGGGATTTCTGGGGTATCCAGTGATATGAGAGATGTTGAAGCGGCGGCTAAAAACGGTAACAAACACGCTCAATTAGCAATTGATATGCTGGCTCATTCTATTAGAAAAATAATCGGCTCGTATCTTGTAGAACTCAACGGTCAAGTAGATGCCTTAGTATTCACTGCGGGAATGGGAGAATTTGACACTAATCTCCGAGCTTTAGTCACTAAAGATCTCGAGCTCCTAGGAATTGCCATTGATCCCGAAAAAAATAAAGCTTGCCGTTCTAAGCTCGAAGATATTTCTACAGCCGATGCAAAAATACGGACGCTTGTTGTCCCTACTAATGAAGAATTAATGATCGCCTTAGAAACAGAAAAAATTCTCAAAAAATAAAACTCATACAAATATTTATTAAATAAATATTTGTATCTTAGGATAAGACATTATGATCGTTTACGGAAGAAATTCCATTGAAGAAGCACTCTTAGAAAAACTTCAACTCACTCAAGTGTGGATTGATATAGAAAAAAGCGATAAATATCCAGGCTTAAAACGTCTATTGAGAGAACACAATATTCCTGTAAGTTTTATTGCAGAAAAAGAGTTGGATAAAATTTCAGGGACACAAAAGCATCAAGGAATTGCTGCAGAAATGAGTCTTCCGGAAAATATTATTACCGAAGAGCAACATTATGAACGAAATTATCATGCGATTAA
>JBOFNI010000363.1:0-3132 GCA_051658845.1 Brevinema sp.
TCCAATCCAATCGTTTAAAATCAAAAACACTAGGTGAAGGAGATACCCGATCAATAGAAAATAATTCTATAATTTTTGTAATCGGCATGATCTCTTCGGCTGTCGGACTAGACCAGCCTAACAACGCCAAAGCATTGCAGAGCGATTCTGGAAGATAGCCTAGACGTCGAAACTCATCAATACTGGTCGCTCCATGTCGTTTAGATAGTTTTTTACGATCCTCTCCTAAAACAAGAGCCATATGTCCGAACTTGGGTTCGGGAATATCTAATGCTTTATAAATCATTTGCTGGCGTACCGTATTGGATAAATGCTCATCTCCACGAAGAACATGGGTAATATCCATCGTGATATCATCAACAACCACAGCATAGTTATAAACAGGAACACCATTTGCCCGCACAATCACAAAATCTCCCACCATCCCTTTGGGAAATACAACATCCCCTTTAATCATATCATGAAGAACAAAATCCTGTTCGTAAGCTTTGAATCGAATCACCGGAGTCCGACCTTCTGTTTCGAAAGCCTGTTGCTGTGCTTTCGTTAAATGACGGCACGATCCCTTATAATGAGGAGGTCGAGATTCTTGTGCTGCCAATTCTCGTTCTAAAGTTAATTCTTCTTCGGTACAATAACATTTGAAAGCTTGACCACTTTGGAGCAATTTTTCGGTATATTCTTTGTAAATATGACCTCTTTCCGTTTGAAAATAAGGACCATATTTGCCTCCAACTCTTGGCCCTTCATCCCAATCTAAGCCCAGCCACTCAACATCATTTAGCAATAATTCGGTATATTCCGGTTTGGAACGTTCTTGATCAGTATCTTCAATACGGATAATAAAACTACCGTGTTGGCTTCGAGCAAAAAGCCACGCAAAAAATGCAGAACGAACATTTCCCACATGGATATGACCGGTAGGAGACGGTGCAAAACGGGTACGAACCATAATTTTTCCTTACATTTAAAAATTCTTAATTGTTATTATTATAACAAAATCATATTTTTTTTTCAAGTCTTTTCACAATATTTACAATATCAGGATTTAATATAATACACGATTGACAAAAAATAAACCTATGCTATAATATAAAAAAAATAAAACTTATAGATGAGTTTTAATTGATCAATACTTAGAATATTTTAGGAATAGTATGAAAAAACAAATGACTCCTTTCATCATCCCTCTCTTAATTTTACTGGTTTGGATCGTAACTTCACAATTAGATCTTATCAACAGTTTTCTACTTCCTTCCCCATTAAAAGTGTATCAAGCTCTTGTTCAGCTAATCCAACAAGGGGTTTTATTTTATCATATTGGAGCAAGTTTAACACGATTATTGATCGGTTTTTCTTGTTCTTTACTATTAGCGATTTTTGCCACCGCTATCTTTTATTTTTTCTCAAAAACTTATCTTCTGATTACTCCAACTCTCAAATTTATTCAGAATATTCCTCCATTAGCGATAATGCCTTTATTAATTTTATGGTTTGGAATAGGAGAACAACCAAAAATTATCTTAATTATACTTGTTTGTTTTTTTCCTTTATTTATCAATTTTTCCGAAGGAATAAAAAACTGCGACCCCAAACTTCTAGACTTAGGGCGAGTTGTATCTTTCTCACAAAAAGATATTTTTTGTCGTATTTTATTCCCCAATGCCCTTCCTTATATTTTTACCGGTATTAAACTGAGTATCGCCTATGGATGGCGATCTCTTATAGGAGTAGAACTCCTTGCAGCCAGTGCTGGATTGGGAGTTATGGTACTAGAAGCACGGGAGCTTTCCCGTTCTGATATGGTTCTTGCTGGTATCTTCTGTTTCGGAATAATTGGTCTGCTAATTGATGCTTTATTTACTTATTTACTCTCGACCAAACAACGAGTATCCTATGATTAAGCTTCATAATATTTCCAAAATATATTCTATTAATCAGCAGGATTTTTACGCTATTAAGCAGCTTTCTTTATCGGTATCACTAACAGAACATCTTGTAATTATCGGGAAAAGTGGCAGTGGAAAAAGTACCTTGATTAATTTGATTAACGGACTAAGTCCTGTTAGTATAGGAACGATAAGTTTTCCTTCGATTCCTTTTAAAACCGCTACCGTTTTTCAAGAAGCCCGATTACTACCTTGGCTCAATATTGAACAAAACAGTTTATTTTGGAATCCGCAAGCAGATCCACTTCCCTTATTACAGGAATTTGAACTGCTCCCTTTTAAAAATCTTTACCCCTATGAAATATCAGGGGGGATGGCTTCTAAAACAGCATTGATCCGTGCTTTATTATATTATGCGGATTTTCTTTTATTAGATGAGCCTTTTGCCTCGTTAGACTATTTTACTCGATTATATATGCAAGAAAAAATTATGAAAATCTCTAAAGGAATGATCTTTGTGACCCATAATATAGAAGAAGCTATTGTTTTAGGAGATCGTATTTTTATTTTAGAAAAAGGAATCATTAAATCTGAATTTATCAACAATATCCCTCGAAACAAACGATCCCATAAAAATATTTGTAATCAATTAAGGACAAATGTGTTGGACGCACTATCCGTTTCATAAAATAAGGAGTATTTATGAAATTATTAGTAATTTTATTACTATTAGGAGCTTGTAGCTCCCCAAAAGATCTTAAAGAAGTTCATGTTAGCTATGTAAAAACACCTCTTAATGTACCAACCATTATTAATGTAACCGAAGCTCTATTTTCCAATCAAATGGCAGACCAGCAAATTAATGTTACGTATCATACCTTATATACTGGATCTCAGCAAGTTTCAGCTCTTGCATCAAAAGATTTAGATATTGTCCCTACGATGGGAAATACTTCTGCGATTATTGGACTAGCCAATGATGCACCGATAAAAATTATTGGAATGTTCGGACGTTCTCCCAAAGCGTTTGTATTGGCAACAAAAGACCCCAACATTAATAGTATTGTCGATCTTAAAGGTAAAAAAATTGGAGGTCCTAAAGGCACCGTACTCCATCAATTATTACTTCGAATTTTAGAAAATGAACAAATGTCCATTAATGATATTGAATTTATTTCTTTAGGGGTTCAGGAAGCCCTACCAGCAATGCTTACAGGAGATTTGGATGCAGCTCTTTTAGTAG
>JBOFNI010000364.1:0-1778 GCA_051658845.1 Brevinema sp.
TTTAATTTCTGTTGAAATTTTTGCTAGCGTATGTTCCACAGAAACTTCCATTTCTTCTTCTAGGGAAGATGCAAAAAACTCACCAAAATCGCTGGTAACGGTACACTCTGTTTTAACCGCATGTTTTTCTTGGGTCACCACCATCATTATTTTGTGTAGACGGGGTTCAAAATTTTGCAGTTTTGTCTGCGTTTTATAGGTAATAAAACCTTTATGCTTTGTATTTAAGTCAAAGTGGTGACCGGTGATAATGAGATTCATAATTGCCTCCTTGGGTATCTATCTTCTTTAATAGATAATACATTGTTTTAAAAAAAAAGTCAATACGGATTTCATTATTATCTTTAATAATTAATTAAAGTTTTTCTTGATTTGATCCAGTAATCCTTTTAAACGCATAATTGCTTTTGTATGTAATTGAGACACTCGAGATTCTGTTACCGCTAAAATACTGCCGATTTCTTTTAAAGTAAGTTCTTCATAATAATATAAGATCAAAACCTGTTTTTCTCGATCAGGAAGATCGGAAATGGCCTGAGCAATCATTTTTTTTAGTTCCGTACGTTCAGCAACGTTATTGGGAGTAAGAATCGCTTTATTTTCTAAAGTTTCTTCAAAAGACATAGGAGAATTATCATTCCCATCGTTCATAAACCAGTTATCATCCATCGAAATTAAAGAATTGGTGCCGACACGGAGCTGTAATTGATGGAAATCCTCAATCGACAAGCCCATAGCATCTGCCACCTCATCATCTTTAGCGGCACGCCCTAATTTAATTTCTAATTGATTGGTTGTTCGTTCAATCTCTTTAGCTTTTTGACGAACGGAACGAGGAAGCCAGTCTAAATTACGAAGCTCATCAAAGATAGCACCTCGAATACGAGTTACCGCATAAGTTTTAAATTTGATATCCCGATTAAGATCAAATTTATCAATTGCATCAATCAAGCCAAGAACACCAAAACTCACCAAATCTTGAAAATCTACAGAAGAAGGAACATTAACCATCACACGACCAGCTACATATTTGACAAGAGGAGCGTATTTTTCGATAAAATAATTACGGATACTACGATCTTTAGAATCTGTATATTGAGCCCATAGTTGTTCTTCAGTATACCCTTCCAAATGTTCATAACCTTTCAAGATTAACCTCTAAGTTTTTTCTCTATAATAATCACTATATTCAATAGTATTATACTATACTATATTTTTTTTTGCAAATTTATATTTATTATTCCCGATCATCATATAATACTTTTTTGATTGCTTTTGCACCATCTTCTGGTGAAGCTGTCAGTGTTTTTCCATTGACGGTCAGATGAAAATCTCCCGTACTATCTAAAGAAACATTGTGATCAAAGGTATGAGACAATTCATCATCAAGATAATCATAAGTATCAAGACCATTCTCTACTGTAGAAGACGGAGATATATCTTCTGCTGGTACTATGGGATCATCATCAATGGTACTATATAATTCGTCCATGGTCAAATCATCAGAATCTTCTACTTCGTAATATTTATCAGAATCAATGTCAAAATAAGAAGATAATTCTCTTTCTTCCAATAGTAATAATAATATTTTAATAATCCCTGCCCAAATTCCACAAAACACAAAACCACCAACACAAGCAACCCATATTATATTAAAAAAAGGAAAACCTCGAAAAAACACAATAAGAAAATTAAGAATAAAACCACCTGCAAAAATATACATTGTTAAAGGAAGAGAAAAAATTTTTATGAACATCGTACTCTCACACTTATCATCT
>JBOFNI010000365.1:0-2108 GCA_051658845.1 Brevinema sp.
GCTTATCTTCAATCCCGTGTAACAGCTTACGATATGGGAATGACACCCACAGGGAGTGGGCGTTCCTTGAGTCCTTTTTACGCACCGATTCCACGGATGACTAATACCTATATCGAAAACGGTACTCGATCTTTTGAATCCTTACTTGAAGAATTATGGGATGGAATTTACGCTTGTGATATGATTGGTGGAATGACCAATTTAGAAACTTTTACTTTTTCGTCAGCATATGCCTATAAAGTAGAAAAAGGGAAAATTGTCGGTTTGGTTCGAGACGTTGTATTATCGGGAACATTGTTTGAGACGATGAAAAATATTATTGGTATTGGTAATGATCTTCAACATCATGGTGGACTTGGAGGTTGTGGTAAAGCCGGTCAGAACGGATTGCCTGTATCAACGGGAAGCCCTCACTTACTAATCGATCAAGTCTTAATTGGTTGAGGTACGGATTAAAATATAAATAAAGAGGGGAGCCCCCAGTAGCGCAATAGCAGTTCCTATAGGGACAAAAATTCCATGGGGGATGATTCTTAGAAGTAAGGCTGCAATCATCATCATGATTCCTGCAGTGCAAAATAGTATTTCCGGAGAAAGGACTTCTTTTTCTCCAAAAATCATGCGGATAATATGAGGGGTAGCCAATCCTACAAATCCAATATTACCTGCAATACTCACACTAACGGCTAAACTAATACTGGAGATAATGAGTGTTTCAATTTTAACTTGAGTAACAGGTACACCGATGGACAGTGCCAAATCATTTCCTGTATTGAGAATGGAAAGTTCCCGATGTCGTTGATATAAATACCTTGTCAATAAAATAAGGGCAATAAAGAGCATACCGATTTCAATAGAGGATCGCTGAGTAAAATGTCCGGAAATACGGATTACACTGGAAACGAAATCGTTGGGGCGAGATAAGTTTTGTAGAAAAATGATTAATGCCGAACAAAAGGAGTTGATTCCTAATCCAATGAGGATAAATTTTGAGAATTCCAATGATTTAGAACGTTTTGCAATAATCAATAAGACAAAGATGATTAATCCTGATCCTAATAAAGAACCAGCTGTCCTCCAAAATAAGATTGGAGACAGTTGTAGTACCGTAACAATAACAATACTTAAACTGGATACTCCTGTAACCCCTAAAATCCAAGGGTCTGCGATAGGATTTTTGAGAATATTTTGAAGCATTGCCCCTGTTGTAGAAAGGATAAAGGCACAAATATTCATTTGAATCCACAGATTGAGTCTAAGCCCTAAAAATTGGATATTTGGAAGGTTACCTAATAAGTAGAGGGAAGAAATTCCTAGCCATAATAAGATGAGAATAATTTTCATAAAAAATCCATAATGATAATAATTTATCTATGGATTATTATCAATTTTTGTGTTATAATAATATAGCTTTCGGTTTTTTTGCTAAAATATTGAGATAATAAGTATGAGAGTACAATGTTCATAAAAATTTTTTCCCTTCCCTTAACAATGTATATTTTTGCAGGTGGCTTTGTCCTTAATTTTCTTATTGTGTTTTTTCGAGGTTTTCCTTTTTTTAATATAATATGGGTTGCTTGTGTTGGGGGTTTTGTATTTTGTGGGATTTGGGCCGGAATTATTAGGATATTATTAGTGCTTTTAGAAGAAAGAGAATTATCCTCTTATTTTCATATTACGTCTGATGACGATCAATATTACGAAGTGGAAGATTCTGATGCCTTGACGATGGATGAATTGTACGGTGCTGTTGTTGATGAGCCTATAGGACTGAAAGAAACTCTTCCTAAAGTCGACAATAGTCTTGATACTTACGATTATATAGATAATGAATTGTCTAATACCTTTGATCAAGATGTTTCTTTAGATAGTTCGGGGGAATTCCGTCTAACTGTTAATGGAAAAACACTGACAGCTTCACCAGAAGATGGGGCAAAAGCGATCAAAAAAGTCTTATATGATGATCGGGAACAATAAATATAAATTTGCAAAAAAAAATATAGTATAGTATAATACTATTGAATATAGTGATTATTATAGAGAAAAAACTTAGAGGTTAATCTTGAAAGGTTATGAACATTTGGAAGGGTATACTGAAGAACAACTAT
>JBOFNI010000366.1:0-1419 GCA_051658845.1 Brevinema sp.
AATTATGTGATAAGCGTTATTCCGTTTTAGACGATCATACAAAAGCGATGCAGGATATTTTATCGGCTACCTATCAAAAATATCATAACAAAATTCAAGAAAAGCTTAGTGTCGCTAATAAAGACCCTGATATTATCGTGACCGAATTACTGGATCGCTATGCCGCATCCCAAAAATAACTTATTTTTATGATCAAAGATTTTTCTAAAAGATTTTTGATCATAAAAAACCTAAATAAATACTTATATATTCCGACTTATGATATATTATCCTTTTAATTTATATGGAGTATATTATGATTAAAGTACTATTTTTTACTTTATTTATCACTCTTTCAATTTATGCTGAAGATTCAAAATATTATCATATCTTAGAACCTGTTCTACCAGAATTTACCACTCCATTATCTTTAGACAATCTCCCTCTTCAAGAAAAATCTCTTATTATTGAAGCAATCCAAGACTATAACCAAGAAAAAGAATTATATACATTAGAATTATTACCGGCATTGACCGATGTGCTCAATCAAAAAGCCTTCTTAGAAATGGAACTGCAAAACATCTTACTAGATTCCTATTCACCAGGAATTCAAAGCCAAATTGTTACCTTAGAAAAGGTTATCAACGAAAAAAATATTATGCTTCAAAATCTTAAAATTTTTGAACACCGACAACATGAACAACTATACAATCTCCTAAAAACAAAAGTTATTACGATTCTCAATCAGTCCACAATTCGTCATCAAGGCAATCGATATAATGAATTCTAAAACAAAGGAATAAGCAATGAAAAAAATCATAGTGTTATGTATTATTACCCCTATCATTAGCTTTTCCCAATCTATTATCGAATCAACAGAAAACAATAATTTAGTCGCTGTAATACAGGCAATACAAAGAGGAGATAGTGTTAATACGCAAGATGATGGTGGATTTACAGCACTCCATATCGCAGCTTGGAACGGATACCTTGATATCCTTCGTTACTTATTAGAATTGGGAGCCAATCCAAATATTCCATCTAAAGCGGGAAGTCCTCCTCTTCGTTTTGCTACACCGGAAGCAAGAGCCTTACTGATCCGATACGGAGCTCATGAACAAGAAAATACCCCCCCTGCACCTCGTCTTCTATACTCTCCAAAAATTTATATCGAAAATACAAAACCCATCACTAATACCATTGTCTCTAATGTAGTTTCTAATATTATTACCAATATCTCAAATTTTATTGAAAGTGGCACTGTCTATATTTCTAACACTTACCGTATTTATGATTATCCAAAACGATCTTACAATCTTCTCAGTAATTTAAGTCCGGAACAAAGTATTGCTTTACACGATTGGGATGCCGATGGAAACAACAGCATCCACCAAGCGGCAAGAGCAGGAAATTTAGAAAGAATTAAGCAATTGGTTACCT
>JBOFNI010000367.1:0-13916 GCA_051658845.1 Brevinema sp.
TATCAGGTGCTTATTCGATGGATAAACATTTTACCGAGACTCCGTTTCGTCAGAACATTCCTGTTATTATGGCATTATTAGGGATTTGGTACAATAATTTTTTTGGTGCGGAAAGTCAAGCGATTCTTCCTTACGATCAATATTTGCATCGTTTTGCAGCGTATTTTCAGCAAGGAGATATGGAATCCAATGGTAAAAGAGTTTCCCGATCCGGAGAAACTGTCTGCTATCAAACGGGACCTATTATTTGGGGAGAACCAGGTACGAACGGTCAACATGCGTTTTATCAACTGATTCATCAAGGAACAAAACTAATTCCTTGTGATTTTTTAGCACCGATTCAGAGTCTCAATCCTTTAGCCAATCATCATCAATTATTATTGTCCAATTATTTTGCTCAAACGGAAGCACTTATGAAAGGGAAATCTTATCAAGAAGTTCAAGAAGAACTAAAAAAATCGGGTAAAACAGAGGAAGAGATTGTTACTTTAGCTCCTTTTAAAGTCTTTAGTGGTAATAGACCGACGAATTCTTTTTTATTTACCAAAATGACTCCTTATACCCTTGGGATGTTGGTTGCGATGTACGAACATAAAATTTTTGTGCAGGGGATTATTTGGAATATTTATAGCTTCGATCAATGGGGTGTAGAATTAGGTAAAGTGTTAGCAGGAAAAATTCTTCCGGAATTGGCAAATCAAGAACCGGTATCTTCTCATGATTCTTCTACCAATGGATTGATCAATCACTTTAAAAAGTATCGCTAAGCTACTTGTTTATCGGGAGGCTATATGAAGATTGCATCGTATGGGGTTCGTCCTATTGAAATAGAATTTTTCCATCGATTTAATAAGTACGGTTACGATTTGACCTTAATTCCTGAATTATTAACAGAGAAGAATGTTTCTCAGCTGAGAGGTTGCGAAGGGGTGATCCTCCGTGGTAATTGTAAAGCCGACCAGCAGAACCTAATCAAAATGAAAGAATTTGGAATTAAGTATATTCTTACTAGAACTACAGGTTATGACCATATTGATTTGGAAGCGGTAAAAGATCTTGGTTTTTTATTATGTGCTGGGGTTCCTAGTTATTCTCCTAATGCTACTTCGGAATTGGCAGTTTCAATGGCTTTAGGTTTGAGTCGTAAAACTTTTGCCATGGCTGGTGCCGGAAAAAATTTTATTGCTGATGATCGTTATTTTGCTAAAGAAGTGCGTCATTCTGTGGTAGGAATTATTGGTATGGGGCGTATCGGTATTTGTTCGGCGAAAGCTTTTTTAGGAATGGGTGCTCAAGTCTTAGGCTATGATCCTTCTCCTTCTGAAGAAGCTAAAGTATTGGTGAAAATGACGGATTTAGGTACTCTTCTTCATCATTCTGATATTGTATTGCTACATAGCCCTTATATCAAAGGAAGTAACTATCATCTGGTAAATCACGAATTTTTGTCTCGTATGAAAGATCAAGCGATTTTAGTGAATACAGCACGAGGAGAATTAATTGATTTGGAGGCACTCTTAACGGCGATCGAATCCAATAAGTTATCAGGAGTAGGATTGGATGTGTTAGAAGGAGAAAGGGATTATTTTTTTAAAGATTTTACTGGGAAAATATTGCCGAATCCGATTATAGAGCAATTAATATCTTATTATCCTAGAGTCATTATAACCCCTCATCTAGGTTCTTTTACCGATGAAGCATTAACCAATATGATTGTCGTTTCTTATCAAAACTTATCGGAATTTCTGCAAACAGGAAGTTGTAGAAATAGCTTAGTATAATTGTATTGTAGGATTTACAAACAAATAAAAATTACTTGCATATAATAAAGATATTGAATCGTGTGCAAAAATATGATATAATAATTTATATGATAAATTCTATTAGGAGGAATTATGAAATCAGTATTACTAGTGGTATTTATGTTGATTAGTACCAGTGCATTCACTCAAGATGGGAAAGCTTTTTTTGATCAGATGAAAGGAAAAGCTATTGTAGGAAAATCTATAGAAGGGATTGATACCCGATTTGAATTTTCTGTAGATGGTCAAAGTGTAGTACTTAAAAAACTTAAGGGTTTTAATCATACTTTTGTTAAGATGATTGGTGATATTGCTATTTATCAAGGTAGCCGTGGTGGAAAAACTCATTATGAGGGATTCCAAATTAAAGGAGGAACAGTACTCGTTGCTACTAGCGATCAGATTGGAGGAATCAAACTTCAAACAAATACTCCGGAAGGACTTGCTCAAGTATTTAATACAAATGCCCTAACGTTTAGAATACAATAATTTTCAAATATACAAAATAAAAAGAGAGCCTTAGGCTCTCTTTTTATTTTGTATATTTGAAAATTATAAGTTATCTTAATATTGTCTAAATCATTAGGTAATAAAAAGAATAATAATAAAAATTTTTAAAAATAGTAGTTTTATTTTGTTATTTTTGCTATAATGAAAAATAATTTCTAAAATATTGATTTAAATAATATTTCTGTTATAATATTAATAAACTAACTTAACAAAAAAGGGAGATACAATGGCGACATATCTTGGAATTGATTTGAGTACTCAAAGTATCAGTGCTTGTGTTTATAATGGTAGAGAGATAGTACAAATGATTTCAGTTTCTTATGCGGAAATGCCTGAGATAGATTCATCTTTAATGGATAAACAGCACTTAATTATTCCAAAACGTATAGGTCAAGCAGAACAAGACCCCATGATTTTTTTATGTGCCGTAGATAGGCTCTTAGAGAATCTTAAAAAAAGTGTAGATTTATCTGAGATTCAAGCCATCCAATTTTCAGCGCAACAACATGGTCATGTTTATCTTAATCAGAATTTTAGCGAAATTTTACAAAATATAAAACCGGAATCTAATTTATGGGAGAATCTTAAAGAAGTATTTAGTTATGAAGGGGCTCCGATTTGGCGTACGGCTGATACAATACAGGAAGCTGAAGACCTACGGAATACTGTAGGAGGGAAACAGCAAATGATTCGTTTGACAGGTTCGGATTCTCCGTTAAGATTTACAGGAGCGATAATTAAAAAACTATTTGATCATGTTGAGAATTTGGAAAAAGATACTAATCAGATTATGCTCTTAAATACCTTTTTATCCTCTATATTCTCCAACAACCCAAATCCTGATGTTGATTGGGGAAATGCTGCCGGTACGAGTTTAATGGATTATAACAAAAAAGAGTGGAGTAATTTATTATTTCATTCTACCCATGTACAACAAAAATTTGGGCAATTAAATCATCCCTTAACATTGGCAGGTACGATTCATTCTTATTTTGTTAAAAAATATAGATTTTCCGAAAAATGCCTTATCGGTATTGGTACAGGAGATAATCCGGCTACGAAAGTATTATGCCAAGGAGATTTATTGTCTTTAGGTACGAGTTTTGTTTACATGAAATCTACTAATATTGAAGATAGGGATTTAACAGGGGTTTCTAATGCAATGTACGATGGAGTGGGAAATCCTTTTATGATTTTATGCAGAACAAATGGAGCTTTAATTTGGGATCGGATTCGTCTGAAGTATCAAAAAGATTTTTCCGATGCTCACCAAGCCTTATTAGAACAACGAAATAATCAACCTGTAATGTTTTGGCAGATAGAACAAGAGTCTGTTCCTTTAAGTAGATCAATTGGATTAACTGATTCAGGCTCTTTTGCAGAGATGTATAAAGGACTTGTTCTGAGTAATTTAGGGTTATTGGCTTTATATACCGATACAATAGGATCAAAGACAGAGATACTTGCTGTAACAGGAGGATCAGTATATGATTCTGAGATTGTTCAAATCATTGCCGATCTATGGCAGTGTCCTGTACAGATCTTACCTGCTGCAGGGGCCGCGTTGGGTGCGGCATTGATGGCAGCTCAAATGATGGGGCTAAAAATAGAACAAGATTTATTGGGGACAACAATCGTTTACCCTAAACAAGATCTCAATACTTATAAGGAAAAATTACGGATACTTGTAGAACCGTATCTTATAAAATAATTAGGGTGGCTGTATGGCATTATTAGAGCATCAACGAAAATCTAAAGAATATACTATTAAAAGAGTTTTTCGTGAATGTCTTAGACATCAGGTATTTACAGGGATTCATATTGGTGATATTTTAAATATCAGTAAGCCGACAATTAATGAAGTGTTAAGTTATTTGGAAACAATGAATCTGATTATGGAGCAAGGTTATACACAAGGAAATATCGGTAGGAAAGCTAAAAAATTCCAAGTCAATCCTACTCCATGGCTTTCTTTAGCAATCGAGATTGATATTAAGACAATTAAATTGGCTTTAGTTAATTTATATGGTACGGTATTTCATCTTACAATTATTGACAAATTAGTATTGAAAACAGAAACTTTTGTAGAAGTAATGATAGCATTAATAAGAGATTATTTAAATGATCTTCCTAATGAGATGAGGCAGATTATAAAATCGTGTTCTATTTCTGTTCCGGGAGATATAAGTTTTGATCGCAAAAAAATTGTCTATGCGACGAATATGAATTTAAAAAATCTTGATATTACTCTCATAGAACAAGATATACAACTCCCTATTTATCTTGAAAATGAAGCAAACTGTGGAGCTTTAGCGGAATTTTATTTTTCAAAAAATAGTGAACAAACGCTGCTTTATATTTCTATTTCAGATCAAGGCGTTGGTGGAGGATATATTATCGATGGAAAACTTCAAAAAGGCGCCAATCGAAAAGGTGGAGAAATTGGTCATTTTACCATTGCAATTAACGGTAAACCATGTTCTTGTGGGAATCTAGGATGTTTTGAACGCTATACATCAAATCAAGCCTTATTAATGCTCTTAGAAGAGCATGGTTTTAAATATAATTCTTTGGAAGAAGCGTTACATGATTATTCTAATGATCATATTATCCGTCAATATTGTCATTATTTGGGAAGAGGAATCCGTAGTTTGATTGCGATTTTGGATCCTATTAGGATTGTAATTGGTGGTGAAATATCGAAATATAGTCATCGAATCGAATCATATATTGATACAGAGGTTTTTACAAATAATAATTTTGTTTCGAGCTTACAGCTTGAGTATGCTGGAAATAAAGAATTAACTTCCTTAATTGGTGCAGGTCTTCTTTCGTTTTTGCCGATGATTTATGAGGAAGATGTCTATCAATAAAATACTGTAAAGAGGTAGATAAAATTAATGAATTAACATAGACTGAGATATCAAGAGGAGCATGATCTATAGTTTATCGTCATAGATGTTAAATATTAGGATATTTTATCGATAGGGTGTTTGTATTGACTAGGATTTGAAGATGCTGATGGTAGAGAACAAGTATAATATATTTTCAATTTAATTGTTTATAGGGGATAAAATAACAGAAATTTCACTTTATTCAAATATAATATATCATATCGATTTATAAGCATAAAATATCTAAATCTAATTAATAATAAAGACGGAGTTCAAATATGTTAGCAGATAGCTTACAAAAACTGCTAATAATAGCATTAGTATTACAAAGTGGAATCTTCTTGATTAAGGTACTTCAATTAATTCTCATAAATGGAAATAATATGCTCATATTAAAATCATTGATCAATATGATTCTCCATAATAGTATTTTGATAAATTTTATGGTGTGGGATTATTTTGATCTATTATTAGTTGATTTTCTCATTGTGTGTATTATTCTAGGGAAAACATCTTATGATTTATTAAGGATTAATAAGTATTATTTTATTAAAAGTACTTTATACCGTAATATTAAAAATTTGGAAGATAAAGAATAGAAGAAATAAGCTATATAAGTATGATAGATCAGTACTAATTCAAGGTATTTTTGTAAATAAATTGTTTAATCAAGAGACTATTTCGACAATATTCTACTTTACTGTACAGTAATAATTAATACTAAATCATATAAGTTACTCATGTTCGGAATCTTGGTGTTGATGGTAAGTATGATTTTTTAGAAGTAAAATATACTTATGATATTAAGACTATTGATTTCACAAAAAATTTAAAAGTTAGTTTGGATAGTTCAATCCATCCAGATTATAGACGAATTGTCAAGATACGGATTGTATAATAGCACACAAGGGGCTTCGGGATTCTCTCAAATCTTAATAGGATTCATTAATAATTTTTTATTGAAAAATCATATTACCCTATGTTAAAAAGAACTACAATTAAAAATATTATAAACATCGTAGGATTTTTAATTGTAGTTATTAAAATAAGTTAGCGAAAAAATATTATTAAACAGAAAAATACTTGTATAATTAGCTCAGTATATTATAATATATGTATATAATAAAATATCTATAAATTAGGAGGACAATATGTCTGTAGAATTAATAGCTGAGATCTTAGGGACGGCAATACTTATTTTGGTAGGTAACGGTGTGGTTTCTAACGTTGTTCTTAATAGAACTAAAGGACATAACTCAGGTTGGATAGTAATCACGGCAGGATGGGCTTTTGCTGTGTTGATTGCGATTATCATTACCGGTCGTGTTTCAGGAGCTCATTTGAATCCGGCAGTAACAATAGCAAATATTGTAAATGGATCAATGGACTTGTCCTTAGGGTTATCTTATATAGGATCTCAGATGATTGGTGCAATTTTAGGAGCATGTTTGGTATGGTTGTCGTATAAAAATCATTTTGAGGCTACAGAAGATCAAGGATCAATTTTAGCATGTTTTGCTACAGGTCCTGCAATTCGTAACCTTCCGTTGAATTTTTTCTGTGAATGTTTAGCTACTTGTGTCTTTTTATTAGCCATTTTTGGGATTAATCATCCTGATGCTGGGTTTGGCTCTTTGGGTGCTGTCTTAGTATCCAGTAGTATTTGGGGTCTTGGATTAGGTTTGGGTGGTACAACAGGATATGCACTTAATCCTGCACGTGATTTAGGGCCTAGAATTGCCCATGCATTTCTTCCGATCAAGGGTAAAGGACAGTCTGATTGGGCTTATAGTTGGGTGCCAGTCGCAGGTCCTATTTTGGGTGCGGTACTAGCCGTTTATATTTATCAGTTAATTATATAAAAAATAAAGGGGTATAATATGTATATTATCGCTATTGACCAAGGTACTACAAGTTCACGTACCATTGTTTTCGATGAACATCAAAATATGCTGGCAACAGCTCAAAAAGAATTTACCCAAATTTATCCTCAAGAAGGTTGGGTAGAGCATGATCCTAACGAAATTTGGGCGACTCAGTATGGAGTATTACTGGAGGCATTTAGTAAGGCTAATATCAAAGCAGAGGATATCAAAGCGGTTGGGATTACCAATCAGCGAGAAACGGTTGTTGTTTGGGATAAAAATACTGGAAATCCTGTTTATAATGCTATTGTTTGGCAATGCCGACGTACTGCTCAGTATTGTGATGAATTAAAAGCAAAAGGTTTGGAAGCCTATATTCGTGAAAACACGGGTCTTGTTGTGGATGCATATTTTTCCGGTACAAAGATTAAATGGATTTTAGACAATGTTTCCGGAGCAAGAGAAAAAGCGGAAAAAGGAGATCTGTTGTTTGGTACAATCGATACATGGCTTATATGGAAACTGACCGGTGGGGAAATCCATGTAACGGATTATACCAATGCTTCTCGTACGATGATTTATAATATTAAAACCTTGGATTGGGATGAAAAGCTCTTAAAAGAATTGAATATTCCTCGTTCTATGCTTCCTACTGTCAAAAGTAGTTCGGAAATCTACGGTACTTTTAAATTTCCTTCCAGTGATGTTAAGGTTCCTATTGCTGGGATTGCAGGAGATCAACAGGCTGCCTTATTTGGTCAATGTTGCTATGAGGTCGGTGAGGCAAAAAACACTTATGGTACCGGTTGTTTCCTCCTAATGCATACAGGAGAAAAAATTGTTACCTCAGAAAACGGTTTGTTGACGACGATTGCTATTGGAATTAATAATAAAGTAGAATATGCTCTTGAGGGGAGTGTGTTCGTTGCTGGTGCAGCTGTCCAATGGCTACGTGATGAGCTACAATTAATTTCTAAAGCAGAAGATAGTGGATATTTTGCTTCAAAAATTCCGGATACTGGGGGATTATATCTTGTACCTGCTTTTGTTGGTTTAGGTGCTCCTTATTGGGATTCTTATGCTCGTGGAACTTTAATAGGGATTACACGAGGAACGGGACGGGAACATATTATTCGGGCGACTTTAGAAAGTATTGCTTATCAAACAAAAGATGTATTAGAAATCATGCAACTGGATTCGGGGATTACCTTATCAGAATTGGCAGCAGATGGGGGAGCTTCAGCAAGTGATTTCTTAATGCAGTTCCAATCCGATATTTTATCAGTACCAGTAAAAGTTCCAAAAAATAGAGAAACAACAGCGTTAGGGGCGGCTTATTTGGCAGGATTGGCAACTGGAGTTTGGAAAAATAGAGAAGAAATACGATTGACGAAAGAATATACAAAAGAGTATAAACCCTTAATTCATAAATCTAAGGCTTTAGCATTACATCAAAATTGGCTTCGTGCGGTAGAACGCTCAAAATCGTGGGTCGAATTATAATCAAAACATTAGTTATTAAAAAAAAAGCTTATTCTTCTAACACAAGAAGAATAAGCTTTTTTGGATTTACATCAATGATCATATGTAGATTATCTAAAGATTTTCTGGAGAGCAGAGTAGGATGAGTGATTCCCAGCTAATAAAGATGGATTATCCAAGGTAAACGGTGTTCCGTCAAGATTGGAGATAAAACCGCCTGCCTCTTCTATTAAGAGCCATCCACCGGCAACATCCCATGCTGAGAGTGAAAAATAAAGAGCCCCTTCCATACGTCCAGCCGCAACATAAGCCATTGCTAGTGCTGCAGATCCAGGATTCCTTACGGATTGGAAGATATGAAGCATTTCATGAAATTCTTTGGTATATTTGTCTTTGTAAGTCCCTAAAGCGATATAACTCTGTTTAAGATTGTCGATATTACTAACTTGGATCTTTTTGTTATTACAGAAAGCTCCTTTTCCTTTGATTGCCCAAAAATATTCGTTATTAATAGGATCAGCAACAAGAGAAACAATAATCTCATTTTGGTAGGCTAGGGCTACACTAAGTGATACAAATGCAATTCCTCTAATATAATTAATTGTTCCATCAATAGGATCGACGATCCATTGAAATTTAGAATCACTATAGTTTTGTAAACCTTCCTCTTCCCCTAAAATAATATGATCTGGATATTTTTGAGTAATCTGCTGACGAATAAACAATTCGATTTTTTGATCGTACTCTGTAACAGGATCTCTTTCTCCTTTCCACATAATACGATTAGAGTTACTAAATCCTTGTTGAAAAATAGGGGTACATTGCTTGACGATCGCTAATGCGGTATCTAAATATTCTTGATACTCCATCAGTACTCCTTTATTTATTAATATCTTTGATAAAGATTTTAATCCTAATTGATAAAAGATCCTTTAAAATAATGATCTAAATTGATTATACAATGATATTATAATTCATTGAGGATTCGTTCTCGTTCTTGATAATCTACCGGTTTATTTTGTTCCAAACTCTGTTCTTGTAAACGAAGAACCTCGATAAATCGATTCATATCCGTATATTTAATAGTTGCCGGATATTCTAAGCTTGCCCGTCGTTCTTGATTTTGCCATGTTACTCGTTGAGCTGTCCGAGATTCGGATTCTCCATATAAATCGAGCATTTTTTCTGATAAGGTATAAAATGAAAAATAAGAAGGGTTTAAAAATACGGTAATTTGATAACTGGTTTCTTGGTTAAAATCAATAAAGACACGTTGGATCATATTATTATTACTATTATTAGCTTTTAATACAAGGGTATAAGGGGTAGGGGGGATTAACTGACGTAATAGGATATCTTCAGAAGGGATTAGATCTTTAGAATCTTTGATGGTGGCTAAAATTTCTTCTTGAGTCATCCCAAAAGTTAAACCTAGAAATGAAAAATCTTGACTATAAGTTGGATAAGATAGAATCAGTAAAAAAGATAATATTGATTGTCGAATCATTTAACCATTACCTATCAGATAATCTAAAAATTTTTTCCAACCTGGAGTATATTGAAGATCTTTAGGGGCGATATTAAGGATTTTTCGAGTAATTTGTTCGATACTTTGCGCTGGAGGAGAATTTGGTTGTAAAATACTAAAGGGAATTTGTTTTCGGACAGCGGTTGGAATGAGGGAAGAATCAGGAATATATCCCAAAGGCTGTAACTTAATATTTAAAAATTGACTTGAAATAGAAATTACTTTACTGGCAACTTTTTCTGCTTCTTTTTGAGAGTGGGCTCTATTGATCACTAACTTAAGATTAGGTACTTTTATACCATGATCTAAAGCAATTGATTTAATGACTCCATAAGCATCTGTTATTGATGTGGGTTCAGGAGTTGTAACGACGATTGTTTCATGGGCGATAGCGGCAAATTGTGTTACATTGGTAGAAACACCGGCAGCCGTATCAATAATTAAAAAATCAGCATAATTTAATTCTAAAATTCCTTGAATTAATAAGCTCCGTTCTTCTTCTGTAAGATTCGCTAATTGGCTTAATCCCGAAGCTCCTGCAATTAGGTCAATACCGTAATTGGTTGGAATGATAATTTGAGATAAGCTTTTTTGTCCTTTAACAACGTGGTATAAATTAGATTTTGGAATAATTCCCAAAAGGACATTGATATTTGCCAATCCTAAATCGGCATCCATGATAACGACTCGTTTTCGTTGCCCGTATTGATCCGGCATATTTGCCAGATTAATTGCCAAATTAAGAGCGAAGTTACTTTTACCGACTCCACCTTTTCCGGAGGTAATAGCAATAATTCGAGTATGAGACTCTCTGACAATATCTTTAAGTCCTTCAGCTTGATTGGGTCCTAATAACATGGAAACTCCTTACTTTAAGGCTTCTTTGATTAAATAACGAATATCAGCTATTTCAAAATCCTGTGGGATTTCCTGACCATCAGTAATAAAGGACAAATGTTTTTGATATTTATAGGCTAGTGAAATAATAGACCCAAATGTTTTTGTTTCATCTAATTTGGTAACTAAAATATGATTATAATTTAAAAGATGGTAACTATCACAGATATATTCTAGATCGGTAACTTTGGTTGTAGCACTCACAACAAGGTGGATATCAATTGGATGTCCGATCATCGTAATCCAATGAGAAAGCTCTTGAATAGCAATGCTATCTTTTGGTCCTTTGCCTGCAGTATCAATAAACGTAAAATCATGGTTTGTATCCGTCAATAGATTGAAGAATTCTTCCTGCTTATTAATAGCATAAAATTGAGTATTCATATAGCCTGCTAATTTTTCTAATTGTGTTTCTCCACCGACTTTATATCGATCGATAGAAATAAAACGAAAGGATTTTTTTCTCATGAGGGACAAATGAGCTGCGAGTTTAACTAAAGTGCTTGTTTTTCCAACTCCTGTTGGTCCTACGAAAATAATTTCTCTACCATAATGATAATGATCCAAACTAATATCTGTTTGAGGGATATGATTCTGTAAAAATTGTTCTACGGATTTTAAGATAGTCTTTTTATCGGTTAAGATCTCTGGGGTATTTTCTAAATGTTGAAGGAGATCTTCTATTAATGATTGAGAGAATTCTCTTTCTATAAGATATTTTTCAATCCAACGGATATGTTGTTTTTGGATTTCATACTCGTCTGGTAATTCTCGAGATTCTTGAAGTGAATCCACTAACTGGGAATTCTGGATATATTGTTGTTGATTGGTAAAGATCAACTTCAATTCTTTAACTTCGTTTCTAATGTTAGAGAGTTCTTTTTTTAATTCTAATTCTTTTGTGTGTTGTGGTTTTTCAACAACTTTTTTGAGTTTTGCGTCTTTCTCATGATTAGATGGAAAGGATCGTTCTAATTGAGAAAGCTGAGCGGCAACTTTGGTTACCCCATCAATAGCAAATAAAGTATCTTGTGCTTGTTCGCTTATAGTTGGTTTTTTGTTATTGATAACGGAACGTTCGATAGGAGTGAATTTAGTATTTTTCTCTTGTTTTGAAGATGGTTTTGGAAAAGATCTATCGAGAAAAGAAGTATGTTCCGGAATGCCAATTACAATTTCGTAGATCTGGTTTTGTTTTAATCCCATAAACGAGGAAACGGTTTTTTCCGAATCTTTAATTAAACGAGCATCTTTTAACTCAGGATTGGTTTTTTTTTCGGCATTAAATAAAGCGTAAGCTTCTTGCTTGCTTTTTCCTGTAAACGTGCGATAATGCATAGCAAATCCTTTTTGTTATATTATTTCTCTATATATTATAAGTTATGAGTTTATTTTCAGCAATTTTTTGAACATAACTTTTATTTTAGTAAATTAGGGAGAAAAAACTCTTTGAAGTATTCACGATAATTATCCAAGTATACATAAAACTTGTTAGAGACGATGAGAGAGCTAATTCTTACCGCATCTTAACATCTGAATAAAAACCCTCTCTTCGGTGAGTTTTTAATTTCTGTCTTCTAAAAGTTTTTTTTGATATTATTATAAATATATGATAGCTGTAGCTTTAGTCAAATAATTTTTCTAGAGTATAACTTTAATATTCAAAGATATATCTTCTGAGAGATCCTGATTGTATTTTGGAATAAAAGTAATCAATAGGTTATGCAGTTGATTTTTGTTTCTTGAGCTAGTGTGTCAATTTGCATAAGCTATATTAAATCTATGTTATTTTTTTCTAAAATATACTCAAAGCTCTCCTTGTATCAGTTGGGGTAAGGTAAATCCCTCGTTTTTTTCTTAGATGAATGTTTTCTTTTTGGCAATTTTTGATTTGTTTGTAGACAGACTGATGATCTCTTCGCAATTTTTAATAAGTCTTGGGGCTAGGGAAAATTTTATATTTTTTAAAGAGAACAGAGTAATTAATGCTTGTGTTTGACTAACGTTGTATTCCATATAATTAATCGTCTGTAAAAAATAATAAATAAAATGTATAGATATACTAGTAGATATAAAAACATTATCTGCAACCTAAACTTTATATCATATGCTATGTGTACCAACTCTTCTTGTAGTAATAATTTCTTTATTATATAACTATTCATTTGTATATGATAAATACCACTGACACCAATAATAGGAATCTTAGCGTTTAATGTTTTAATTAATTCTTTAATTTGGAGTAACTAATGGGAGTGTCAATGGAAAGCGATTTCTTCTAAGTTTCAGTAAATCTTCTGATTTAGCTATTGTTAAATACTAATCAAATTACTGATTTTCCAAGGATAGCAATATACATTTGTGTGTTTGATCTCAAATAAGCATGACTGATACAGCCAAAAAAGTTCCTAAACTATTATAAATTCCCTCAAGTATATTATAAATACTTGAGGGAAAAGTGTAAATACGTTTGATTGTGAGGAGATATGCTCCTTTTGGAGATTGTTCCCTAGTAAATAGCTCTTTTTTCATCGATCTGTTATCTATCAAAATAAAGCTGAACCGCAAGTGTGGTCATTTATTTAATCATTATTGGATATTTTTATAGAGCAAATGGGAATCCTAAGAACATCCAAATCATGAAGAATAGAGTCCATGCAATTAAAATAGACATCGAATAAGGAAACATTACCGCTATAAGATCGCCCAGTTCAAAATCTTTATTGTAATGACGGGCAGCAACAAGAATAACACCTATATATGTCATTAACGGAGAGATAATGTTGGTAGCAGAATCTCCTATTCTATAAGCAATTTGGATGACTTCTGGGCCGATTGTATTATTGGAAGCAATCATTAACATAGGAACAAAGATAGGAGCTAAAATTGCCCATTTAGCACTTGCAGATCCTAAGAAAAGATTAATAAATGCACTAAT
>JBOFNI010000368.1:0-17872 GCA_051658845.1 Brevinema sp.
GGTTTTTTTGCTCATCGCTAAGATCAGGAAAAGGGAAATTGTTGTAGACAATATCTTTTGAATAACGATAATCTCCTTTTAGTCGTCCTCCGACGGCACGCATCCACGCCATATGCATCCGTGAAGTTACAAGGGCAAATAAATGCTTTGGGGCATTGAAGATTATTTGATTACTATCACTAACGATAGTATTTTGACGATATGCCATAGGGACATAGTCTCTATTTTCCGAAGATACTCTAGGTACTACCAAACACTCCAACCCTAATCTACTTCCTTCACGGATTTCTCCAAATAATGTTGGGTATTGAGCACGTTTTTGTGTAGCTTTTCTTGTACTTTGAGATCTAGATTGACGGACGGCTTCGACTCTTGCTTTGACCAAAGGAAGAGCGTTTAATTCTTTAGGACTCATCCCCTCCAACCAGAGGCAATATCTATCTTTCCCATTGATAAATTCTTCTGCACCAATAAAAGGACGGATCCATTTTTTTGCTTGAGGCTCTTGGATAAGGAATTGATCTTTTTCTTCTGGGTTCAAAATAAGATTACCTCCATCATTTGCCATATTACCAAATATCATCGCTTGAACAGTACAAAGAGGTTTTGTACGGCTCTTGATGATGATATTGGAACCCTCGACTAAATAGGCATTAATCTTAGTAACAAGGATTTTATCATATTTTTGTACTTTCGTAGGATCGGCGTATTGGTATAGATATTTATCCTTACGCTCAAACAAGGCAAAACCTACTACGATCACATAGACCGCAGCACCTCCCTCAATCTCCGTTGTCCATTTAAAAGTCTGATGGGCAAAATTAATGAGGATTCCCTCAGCAAAGAGATCGTTCCACAAAATTGCCGTCTGTTCTCCTTGACAAATACTGTTTGTAGACACAAAAGCCACTTCTGTATTTTTTCCGTATGTGTTCAAATATTGTGCCGCTTTTTTATACCAGCAACACACATAATCCAGCGATCGTGCTTTGGGATTCTTTGCAAAAATAAGAGAAATATCGTCTTTTTGCTGTTCTGATTGATATTTCTTACCCAAAAAAGGAGGATTCCCCACAATATAACTAGGAACACGACCTTCTAATACTTCGCTCTCCCAGTCCAATCGTAAAGAATTACCATAGACGATCTTTGCTTCATCATCTAAGGGAAGCTTTGGTGCATAGGTACCAAAACGCTTAGTTAGATCAATGAACATTTGTTGTTCGGTCAGCCACATGGATAACCGTGCCACATAAGAGGCAAACTCTTCGATTTCTATTCCATAAAAATTACTGATCTTTACGTGAATCAGATTCCGAACATTTTCAAAATCTCCTCCCTTATACGCCTCAAATAAGATTGTATTTTCTAATCGTCGTAATTCGGTATACGCCACAGCAAGAAAGTTGCCACAACCACACGCAGGGTCAAAAATCACAAGATCACCAATTTTTTTCATGAGATTTTGTAATTTAAGTTTTCGATTATCACCACGATGGTTTTCTATAATGGTGTTGAATTCTTGATATAAGCTTTCCATAAATAAGGGGTCAATCACTTTTTTAATATTCTCCACCGTCGTGAAATGAGTACCAAAATGACGGCGTTCTTCAGGATTCATCGCATGCTGAAAAATCGACCCAAAAATAATCGGTGAAATCTTTGTCCAATTAAACAAACAAGCTCGATAAAGAATATCTCGTGTGTTCTCATCAAAACTGACATCCTGAATTCTTTTCGCAAACAATCCTCCATTGACATAGGGGAATTTGTTTAGATCTTCATTTAAATTCTTCTGACGATCGCTTGCCGGAGTATTGAGAATCATAAATATCTGGCTTAAATGACCACCAAGTTGTTTGGCAGGGGTTTCTTTGATTTCTTGAGTGAAAATATTCTTTTCAAAAATATTGATGTCTTCAGCAAAGAGACAAAACATCAAACGTACCAGCAAAATCTCAAGATCCTGACCCTCATATCCACTAGCTTTTAAGGCATCATGCAACTCTGCCATAAGGTTGCCTGCGTCAAAATTGACTGTTATCTCTTCTTGAAAGTCTTTTGCCTCTCCTAAAATCTTTCTCCATAATTCGATATCATCTTCTAACTGATCGTATTGAAAGTTATAAAATTTAGAAGTCCTTAGGTCTTTAACACGAAACTCCTTAAAATCAGAGACAATAATAAAGCGAGGCATTTTATCCGTTTCAAGCCTACCAGCATAATCAAGTGCTTGGCGATAAGCTTCGTCTAAATCTCTCCCTTCGGTTTTTTGTTCAATAATAAAATTCTTAGGGTAAAAAGCATCAATAAACTTACGGTCGATACCATGTTCAAACCATATTCCATAAACCTGTGCAGGTACTCCGAAAACTTGGAAAAACGCTGTCCAAAAAGGTTGGCTCTGTCCTTTTTCATATTTAAAATCACGATGCCCTTCGAGGAATGTAGGGAGTGCTTCTCGTATTTGTGTTGTACTATTTAATTTCATGGTAATTCTCTTTTCTTATATAAATCAAGATCTCTTAGAGTTAATTCTTGATAATATTTCTCTAAATAATTCGTTGAAACATCAGAGTATTTAAACATATCTATGTATTCTTGATAAAATTTAGCTAAAGAATCCGTTGAAACATCAAGGTATTTAAACATATCCATGTATTCTGGATAACAGTCTATAAATAATTCATCAAAAAAATATTGATATATCAATTTTATTTTTTCCGAACTTAATATTTCAAAATATAACACTGATCCAGATCTTAGTACATCTATAGTATCTATTATATATTGCTTAGTAACCATGTTTTTATTCTTATCATTCACCATATGAATAGATTTCTTATATTCTCGTTTTATTTCATCTGTTATAAAATATAGTGTCATGAGGTGTTCTAATTCTCCATACTTTTTTCTATCTTGTAAAGACTTAGTTGACAATCTATTTTGTTCTTCCATTTTACGAACTGTCCATAACATCACCCCAGCACTAATAATTGTTGCTAATGCTCCGATTATTGTTACACTCAACACATTCCAATCCGTCGGAATATTCATAATATCAATTTTATTAAGGGTATTGGTTTGGATTATTAAATTAGTGATCGTTATTTTTTCGATATTGGTGGCTGTTACTAAATTTGTAATTATATTTGTCATTCTCACTCCAAATAATCAATATATAACATTATACGATATAAACTTTGAAAGATCAACAGTATCTTAAATAAGAGAGTTTATCTTTAGAAGTCTAGAAAAGATTATAGTGTATTAGATCAATTTCTTGAAAAGAATCGATTGTATCCAAATACTAAAATAAAAAATAGCTATACGCTTGATTGTTATCGTACAGATAGTATTAATATTACAAGAAGAAAGACTAGTCATATATAAGTACAGGAGATGTTTGATACTGGTATTAGTAATAGTTGTTAAAATGATGAGAATTAATTATCATGGATAATAGGATCAACCATATAATGGATAGAAAAATTACTGTTTTTAACTTTTTCAAAGAGAAACTCTACAGCCTTTTCGGCGATTTGTTGAGGCGAAAAATAAATCATAGAAATACCCAAAGCTTCTAATCCAGCAGTATGATCAAAACAGATAATAGGTTTATTATAAATGTTTTGACTCTGTAACGCTTTTAATGTTCCATAACATAAATTTTCACTAGTGGTAATAAAAGCATCAAATTCGTGAAGGGTTTGGTATTGTTGGATCAGTAAGTTGTAGGAATGTTTCCAATCTTGATAGCCTGCTTCAATAATAGTGCCTGTGATATTGGAATAGGATTGTAGACATTGAATGAAATATATATTTCGTAAATGGGCTGTCGTTAATGAAGACTGTCCATTAATCATTAGGATATTTGTTTTTCCTTTGGATATTAAAGATTTTAACGATAGTTCTATTGCTTGTTGATTATCTTGAAAAATCTGTATATCCATAGAGTAATTATCTATTTTTCTTAGTAAAGAAACAATAGGGACACGATTTTTTTTTCGAGATAGAAAAGGATAATCTGTCCTATTACCTGTTGGTACCCATATTAATCCAATCCTTGAAGAGAGAGTTAGTGAAGAGATAAAATTCCGTTCTTGAATATTATCTTCATTATAGATAAAGGGAATTACAATAATTCCTTGTTTGGATAGTAGAGTAGTAACATGTAACACAAAATGTGTATAGAATTCATTGATGAAAGGAATAATAATATAGACTTGTTTTAAAGTATGAATATTTGGTACAGACTCTATAACACTATTAATTTTTTGAAGGATTTCTGGTTTAGCTTTTTCTGGATTTTTTAACGCTCTGTAAACGGTTGAAAAAGAAATATTTGTAATACTAGCTATTTCTCTAATTGTCATAAATGCTCCAAGCTCTCCTAAATATTAAATATAATAAAAATTATATAGATTTTTTTTATATATGTCAAGAATTAAATTGTTTTTATAGAATGTGAGAGATTATATGTTTACTAATAAACTTTTTAATTTATTTTATAGTATATATTTAAAATATTTTGAAAAAAGAATCAAAAAAATGTTGCAAAAAAATCAAAAGGTTATATAATATAAATAATAGTATATCAATTAATGTAAGGAGGAGTTAGTGGGCTTGATGAAAGAATTACTTGTCGATGCTAAGCATAGAGGATATGCATTGGGGGCATTTAATATTACCAGTATAACATATCTGCATGCAATTTTTGATGCAGCACAGGAAGTCAAGTCTCCTGTGGTTGTTTCTATTTCGGAACGTCATGTCGATTGTGGTTTTCTTCATCTTGAAGCTACGGCGAACTATTTCCAAACCTTATGTAACCATTATTCTATTCCTGTTGTTCTACACTTCGATCATGGAGAATCATTAGGAATGATTCAACGGGCAATCAATTGTGGATTTCACTCTGTTATGATAGATCGTTCCCATGACTCATTAGAAAAAAATATTCTTGATACTCAACAAGTCGTCATGATGGCTCTGTTACGTGATGTTGCTGTAGAAGGAGAACTAGGACTTATAGGGGGTAAAGAAGGAGATGGGAATATTAATGAATCAAATTCCCAATATTTTACTGATCCATCTCATGCTTACAAATATACATTAGAAACAGGGGTAGATTCTTTAGCGGTAGCCATAGGCAATGTGCATGGACGTTACAAAGGGACTCCAAACTTGGATTTTGAACGTCTACAAGAAATTTCTTCTTTATTATCTATTCCTCTAGTCCTTCATGGAGGGTCTGGTATTTCTGATGAAAAATTTCAACAATTAATAAAAAAAGGAATCCATAAAATTAATTACTATTCAGGAAATTTTTTACCAAGTTATGAATCTTGTGAAAAATTTCTTCATCAAGAAGAAGCCTTTACGAAAGATATAGGTGAATTATTTTGGACGATATATATTGCTGTAAAGCAGAATATTATGAGCCAACTGACAGTTTTTGGTAGTGAAGGTAAGGCTTAGGAGATACTATGAAGTTTGATTCTTCAAAAAAAAATGATGTTATAGCAATAGGTAGAGCAGGAGTTGATTTTTATGCAACAGAATCAGAGAAAGATTTTAATGATGTTTTGACTTTTGAACGTTATGTGGGTGGTTCTCCAGCTAATATTGCTGTTGCGTTAGCAAAAAGGGGAGCAAAAGTGGGGTTTATTGGAAAAGTATCTGATGATATGCTTGGAAAATATGTCCTTCATTATTTTCGTCAACAACAAATCGATACTTCCCATATTTTACTTGATTGTTCTAACCATACGAGAGTAACTCTTGCCGTTACAGAAACAAAAGCAACAAATTGTGGAGTTGTCATTTATAGAAATAATGCAAGTGATACTTATATAGATATTGCTGATATTAAAGAGGAATATATCAAGCAAACAAAAATCCTATTAGTATCAGGTGCAACATTAGCTATGTTGCCCTCTCGTGATGCAAGCTTATATGCTATTGAACTTGCACATAAGCATAATGTTAAGGTGGTATTGGATTTGGATTACAGAGCCTACTCATGGAGATGCCCAGAAGAAGTTTCTATATATTATGAACTTGCTGCTAAAAAGTCTCATATTATTATAGGTAATAGAGAAGAATTTGATGCACTAGAATATATTTGGCTGAAGGATAATAAGGATGACAACGTATCAGCCCAACGTTTTTTAAATTATGATACAGAAATCGTTATTATTAAGCATGGTGAAAAAGGATCTACAACTTTTCTTAAAGACGGTTCCGTAGTTCAAGGACATTTATTTACAATGCCTTCTATCCTTAAGCCACATGGAGCAGGAGATGCTTTTGCAGGGAATTTTCTTTATGAACTACTACAAGAAAACACCATTCAAAAAGCACTTGAATCCGGAGCCGCCGCCGCTGCTATGGTAGTATCTCAGCATATTTGTTGTTCTGAGGCTAACCCAACTACAGAAGAATTAGAAGAATTTATAACAAAATACAAACAAGGAGAATATAATGCCTGAGCATATTTTACCCTATGACAACAACAATATACCTATTGTTGACAACCATTCCTGTACCCCAGATATATTTTTTAACGATGTAAAGTTAAAAAAAGGAGAAATATTTAAACATCATACAGATGTCTATGAAACAGTATGTGTTGTTGTTCATGGGACAGTAGATTTTACTGTTAAAGGACAAAAATTTTCTGATATTGGAAAAAGAAAGTCTTTATTTGAAGGGCTGCCTGAAGGGGTATATGTTCCTCTAAACGCTGAAACGGAAATTGAATGTCTTTCTGAAACTGCTGAAATATTAATTGGTGGAGGTATTTACGAAGAAGAGCTAGAACCTTTTGCAATTCTTCAAGAAGATATTGATAAAGTTCAATATGGTAGTGATGATACAAAAACTCATCGTAAAATTTACCATATATTAGGGCAAAAAAATAAAGATAGAGCGGGAAGATTGTTGGTTAGCGAATTGTTTACAGTAGGTGCTGGTGGTTGGTCAGGATTTCCACCTCATAAACATGATGAAGATAGAAAAGATAAAAACGGTACAGTTATAGAGACAAATTTTCCAGAAGGGTATCATTTTAGATTCAATCCTGAAAATGGATTTGGTGCACAGTTCTTATATGCAACAGAAAATGATTTTGGACCTGTTGCTCATATAAAGAATGGAAGTACAATTTTGATTGATAAAGGATACCATCCATCTGTTGTAGCTCCAGGGTATGAAATGTATTATTTTACAATTCTTGTTGGAAATACAACGGATTCTTTAATTCAATATTTTGAAGAACAACACTCTTACCAACTCAAAACAATCCCTGGTATTATGGATATGGTCAATAAATTTAAATAGAGTTATTAATAAAAAAATTAAGGAGGGGAAAAGTGGATAAATTATTACAAATGGTCAAAGAAACAAAAACACGCTACTGGAATGATTCATGTCATTTAGATGAATTAGAGTATGCTTTGGAGAGAGGTGCAACAGGTGCAACAACTAACCCTGTAATTGCAACAACCGTACTTAAGCAAGATTTAAAGCGTTATGAAGAATTCATCAAAGATACTGTGGCGACGTATAAGCATGATACAGAAGATGGTATTGCTTGGCGTACACTAGAATATATGGCTGTTTTAGGAGCAAAAAAATTAGAGCCGATTTTTGATCCTTCTAAAGGAGAAGGACGATTGTCAATCCAAACGAATACAAAATACTTTAGAAATACTGATAAACTTGTAGAACAAGCTATACACTTTGGTCAACTTGCTAAAAATATGCAAGTTAAAATGCCTGCAACAGAGGCTGGTATTAAGGCTTTTGAAGAGGTAACTTATCAAGGCGTTTCTGTAAATGCGACCGTATCTTTCTCTGTTTCACAAGCAATTGCTGTAGCAGAGGCTATAGAACGAGGATTGGATAGACGTCAACAAGAAGGAAAATCAAATACGGAAATTAATCCTGTTGTAACAATTATGGGGGGGAGAGTGGATGATTGGATGAAGATTGTTGTTACAAAAAATAACACACTTATTGATCCTCAAGCATTAGAATTAGCTGGTGTGGTTGTGATTCGTCATGCTTATGAAATCTTTCAAACACGCTCTTTCAAATCTAAATTATTAGTAGCAGCTTACCGCAATCTTTATCATGTTAGTGAGTTAGTAGGAGGAGATATTCTCCATACCATTCCTTACAAATGGCAAATATATTATAATAATTCTAATATGAAAATCACGGATAGTATGAGTAAGTCTATCCCTACCCATATTTTGGACTCTCTTTTACAATTTGAAGAGTTTGGTAAAGCTTATTATGAAGACGGATTGACTATAGAAGAGTTCGATACTTATGGGGCAACATTACGTACCTTAAAACAATTTAGTGAAGGGTATGATGAATTATTAGGGATTATACGTCCATTTTTGATCCCAAATGTTTAATTGTTGTGTAATCATTAAATAACAAAAAATAAAATTAAAGGATAAATAAAATGAAACTAGAAAAAGGACATATTGTAAAGAATTATGTTAATGGAGAATGGTATATTCCGAAAGGAGAATTGTTAGATATTACCAATCCAACAACAGGAGAAGTAATAGCACAAGTACCATTATCCAGTAAAGAAGAAGTAGGAAAAGCAGTTACCCTTGCTAACGAAGCATTTAAAATATGGAGAACAACGCCTCCTGTAGAACGTTCTCGTTATTTATATAATTTGCAACAACTTTTTCTCAAGCATTTTGATGAAATAGTAGAAATGGTTATGCTTGAACTTGGAAAAAGCTATGTTGATTCTAAAGGTGAAGTTACGAGAGCCTTAGAAAATATTGAAGTTGCCGCAGGAACTCCCACATTAATGCAAGGATACAATAGTGAAGATATTGCCCGTGGTATTGATGAGTATGCAATTCGTCGTCCATTAGGAGTGATGATGGCTATAGGACCTTATAATTTTCCATCTATGATCCCATTTTGGTTTGCTCCTTATGCTGTGGCAACAGGTAATACATTCATTCTAAAGTCTTCTGAAAAAGTGCCTCTGACTTCAGAATTTATGGTGTCCTTAGTAGAACAAGCTGGATTCCCTAAAGGGGTATTTAATTTAGTTAATGGTGGTAAAGAAACTGTTGAAGCACTAATTGAAAATCCATTAGTTAAAGGAGTTAGTTTTGTAGGTTCTTCTAATGTTGCACATGCAATTTATGTAAAAGCTGCACAAGAAGGTAAAAGAGCACAGTGTCAAGGAGGAGCTTGTAATTTTATTGTTATTATGCCAGATAGCCCTTTAGATCAATGTGCTGAAAATATTGTTAATTCTTTTTATGCTTGTGCAGGTCAACGTTGTTTAGCTGGTCAAAATTTAATTATAGTAGGCGATCAACAACGTCATGAAGAAGTAAAATCATGTATGACAGATATTGTGAAAAAACTAAAAGTGGGTATCCCTTCAGATAAAACAGCAGATTTTGGAGCGGTAATTACTCAAGAACATAAAAATTCTATTATTCAAAAAATTGATCATGCTGAAAAAGATGGGGCAAATATTGTTGTTGATGGGCGTAATTTTGTCTTAAAAGGGTATGAAAATGGTTTTTTTCTAGGGGCGACTCTTATTGACTTCCCTGACTCTATGCATCAACATCCCACTGTTCATGAAGAAATTTTTGGGCCTGTAATGAATATACTTTGCGTTAAGAATCTTGATGAAGCCATAGCAATCCTCGAAAGTAATCCTTATGGTAACGCTGCAAACATATACACTCAAAGTGGTTATAGTGCACGAAAATTTGCTTATGAAGTCCATGGAGGTAATGTAGGGATTAATATTGGAGTACCTGCCCCAGTTCCACATTTTCCATTTGGTGGAATGAAACGTAGTTTTTTTGGGGTATTACACGGACAAGGGCAAGATGTTATTGAGTTTATGACAGAAAAGCAAATAGTGATCCAACGATTTTATACAGAAGATAACTAACACTTATAATAAGTCTTTAAATTAATAAGAAACAAGGAGCTATTATGAGTCAGAAAATATTAGAATTGAAAAATATCAGTAAGACTTTTCTTGGGGTAAAAGCTCTTGATAATGTTAGTTTTTCTCTTAACAAGGGAAGTATCCATGGGCTTATTGGAGAAAATGGAGCTGGGAAATCAACGTTGATGAAAGTGCTTTATGGAATCTATAAACCTGATGGAGGAGAAATATATCTTTATGGGCAAAAAATTGAGATAAGAGACCCAGCTCATGCAATTAAGTCTGGTATTGCATTAATTCCTCAAGAAATCGATCCTGTTCGTAATCTTACTGTAAAAGGGAATATATTTTTAGGTCGAGAAATAAGAGATTCTTTAGGCTTGCTGGATGAAGATATAATGTACCAAGAAACTAAGGAACTTCTCAAAGTTTTTCATCTTAATATAGATCCAAATCAGCCTATGGAGGATATTTCTTTAGGGCAATCCCAACTTATTAGTATCATTACAGCTGCATCGTGGAATTGTAAGATTATAGTGATGGATGAGCCTACTTCTGCATTGACAGAAAAGGAAATTAAAGATTTGTATACTATGGTTAGAAAATTACAATCTTATGGATATTCAATTATTTATATTTCTCATAAACTACAAGAATTATATGATCTATGTGATACAATTACAGTTCTTCGAGATGGACATACTATTGATAGTCAGCCTATTGAACGATTAAAAAAAGAAGATTTAATTCAAATGATGGTGGGGCGTGAGATTAATGAATATTATGCTCGTGAAGAGCATGAAATCTATGAGGAAATTTTCTCTATACGGAATCTTATCGCTGAAGGAGTAAATGAGGTTTCTTTTAATTTGCATCGTGGAGAAATTTTAGGATTTTATGGATTGATAGGAGCTGGACGTTCGGAAATTATGGAATCGTTGTTTGGATACCGAGCTAGAAAATCAGGTGAATTTATATTACAAGGGAAAATAATTAATATCAACTCTCCTTTAGATGCTATTAAATATAAATTTGCTTTTGTTACAGAAGATAGGAAAGTTACAGGTTTATTCCTGTCTCTTACTATTAATAATAATATTATTATGCCAAGTATAAAAGAATTTGAAACAGGCTCGTTGATTGATGATAAAAAATCATTATTTACATCTCAAGAACAGATTAAGGCTTTTAATATCAAGGCTTATTCTCCTATACAAAACGTAGGAGAACTAAGCGGAGGTAATCAGCAAAAAGTGTTGATAGCACGATGGTTACTTACTAATCCTGATATTATTATTCTCGATGAGCCTACAAGAGGTATTGATGTAGGAGCAAAAGGTGAAATTCACCATATTATTTCTAAACTTGCTGCAGAAGGGAAATCGGTAATCGTTGTTTCTTCAGAAATTCCTGAGATTTTATCGTTATCGGATAGAATTATTATTATGCATGAAGGATCTAAAATTGGTGAATTATCACAGAAAGATGCAAGTTCTGAGAAAATTATGGATATGATTTTACAGTATCAGGTCAAAAACGTTGGCTAAGGAGTTTAGAATGAATAGTTTTTCGATAAAACAACTGTTAAATAAATATGGAATTATCTTGGTATTAGTAGCTTTAATGGTAATTTTATCTTTTTTATCAGAAGCTTTTTTTACAACAAGAAATATTTTTAATGTGATGAGACAAGTTTCTATTATAGGGATTATTTCCATCGGAGTTACTTTAATTATTATTACAGAAGGAATAGATTTATCTTCTGGTTCTATTGTTTCTATTGCTGGGGTGGGAGTTGCTATGCTAATGCTTAGAGGTGTTCCTGTTCCTATTGCAATACTAAGTGTGTTAATTATCTCGGCTTCATTAGGGTTAATTAATGGATCATTAGTTGCTTATGGAGGTATTCCTCCTTTTATTGCAACTTTAGGGATGATGATAGGGGCTAGAGGGATATCTTTTTTATTGACAGGAGCCAGACCTATTTCAGAAGTTCCAGACAGTTTTGCTTTTTTAGGAGGGGGAAGTTTTCTAGGGCTCTATGTTCCTATTTGGATATATTTTTTTATCGCTCTAGGAACCCATGTTTTGCTCCAAAGAACTCGTTTAGGACGTTATATTTTTGCTGTTGGAGCTAATAAAAATGCTGCGAGGATTTGTGGGATTAATGTGGAAAAAACAAAAATATTTGTTTATGTATTTGGTTCTTTCTTAGCAGGGGTAGCCGGATTAATTTTAGCGGCAAGAATACGATCTGGGAATCCTATATCGGGTCTTAACTATGAATTAGATGCTATTGCATCCACAGTCGTTGGGGGCACTTCTTTAACAGGAGGCTATGGCTCTATACCTATGTGTATTGTGGGAGCTTTTATTATTGGATTCATCAATAATGGTATGGATCTTTTAGGTATCAATCCTTATTGGCAACAATTAGTTAAGGCTTTTATTATTGTATCAGCAGTTTTGTTTGATACAATGAAAAGAAAGCAACAATCATAGTACAAAAAGGAGATAATTATGAAATTAACAGTTGCACAAGCCTTAATTAAATATCTCGATAACCAATATATAGACATTGATGGTCAAGAAATTAAATTTGTTCATGGAATTGTAGCAATTTTTGGTCATGGGTGTGTGTTGGGTATGGGAGAAGCTTTAGAGGCAACAGATCATCAATTAGCTTTTTATCAAGGGAAACATGAGCAAGGGCAAGGGCAAATGGCAGTCGGATTTACGAAACAAAAAAATCGTCGTCAAATTATGGCTGTTACCAGTTCTATTGGCCCAGGAGCTGCTAATATGATTACAGCTGCTGCAACGGCAACAGTCAATCATCTGCCTGTTTTATTTCTTCCTGGTGATATCTATGCAAGTAGACAACCAGATCCAGCTCTTCAACAAATTGAAAATGATGCTGATTATACAATTTCTACAAATGATGCGTTTAAACCAGTTTGTCGTTATTTTGATAGGGTAATTCGTCCAGAACAATTAATGACAGCAATGCAAAATGCCATGAGAACACTTACTGACCCCGCTAAGGCTGGTGCTGTTTGTATCGCTCTGCCTCAAGACGTACAAGCAGAAGCTTGGGATTATCCTGAAGAATTTTTTCAAAAAAGAGTACATCGTATTCCACGTCGCCCTTTAGAAGATATAGATATAGAGAAAATTAGTAGTATCCTAGCGACAAAGAAAAAACCCGTTATTATTTGTGGAGGAGGAGTTCGTTATTCTGAAGCCAATAAAGAATTACAAGAGTTTGCAGAAGCTTTTAATATTCCTGTTGTCGAAACACAAGCAGGTAAAAGCTCTCTCTTATGGGAACATCCTCTTTATATGGGGAATGTTGGATTAACAGGAACTTTATCTGCAAATAAAATTGTGAAAGAAGCAGATTGTATTATTGCTTTAGGTACAAGACTTAATGATTTTCACACCTCGTCTAAGACAGCCTTTGCTGATGATATTGAAATTATTAATATTAATATCAATAATTTTGATGCTATTAAAATGAATTCACACCCTTTTTGTGCAGACATAAAAGTAGCATTACTTCAATTAATATCTAAACTTTTATTGATGTCGTACCAATCTCAATTTACTACAGAGCCTTCTCAATATAAACAAGAATGGACTGAAGAATCTAATCGTCTTTTTGATATGGATTCTTCTGAAGGTATTTGGCAAACAAAAGTATTAGGATTTTATAATCGTTCTGTTAAAGATGATGCTATTGTTATAACGGCTTCTGGCAGTCTTCCTAGTGATTTGGAACGTTTATGGCGTTCTAAAGGGATTAATACGTATTGTGCGGAGTATGGTTATTCCTGTATGGGCGCGGAAATTGGTCTTGCTGTTGGGGTAAAAATTGCAGAACCTAATAAAGATGTCTATTGTTTTGTTGGGGATGGTGGATATGTAATGTCTCATAGTGAGCTGTTAACTAGTATCCAAGAGAATCTCAAAATTAACGTTATCGTTATAGATAATCATGGTTTCCAATGTATTCACAATCTTCAAAATAATTTTGGTATTCCGGATTATGGTTGTGAATATCGGTTCAAGACTAAATCAGGACGGATTGACGGTAAATTTCTTCCTGTTGACTTTGCAATGAATGCAAGAAGTTATGGTTGTGAAGCATGGACAGTGAACACAGATGACGAACTAAAAGAGGCTTTTAAAAAAGCCCAAAAAAGCTCTGTTACAACTTTATTAGATGTAAAAACATTTATCAAATCAATGACAGACGGATATGAAACATGGTGGAGAGTCGGTATTCCTGAGGTTTCTACATACAAAAGTGTTACAGAACATTATAAGAAACATCAAGAAGACATTAAAAAAGCAAAACAGTTTTAGAATTTATACAGAAGGAGGGTTTCATGTCAATATTAGATTCTAAAAAAATCCAATTAGGTATAGCTCCAATTGCATGGACAAATGATGATATGCCAGATTTAGGTGTAGAAAATACTTTTGAGCAATGTATTAGTGAAATGGCATTATCTGGATTTAAAGGATGTGAAGTGGGTAATAAATATCCCAAAGAACCTACGATATTACAACATTATTTGCAACTAAGAGATTTGAGAATTTGTAATGCTTGGTTTAGTGCATATTTTAGCACTAAAGATTTTGAAACAGCAAAACAAGAGTTTCTCGATCATGCAAAATTTCTTCATGCTATGGGTTCAAAAATAATGGGTGGCAGTGACCAAGGAAATAGTATTCAGGGCTGTTTAGATATAGGGGTCTTTAGTGGAAAACCGAAAGCCAGTACAGAAGAATGGAAAAAAATTACTCAAGGATATAATGAATTAGGAAAAATTATTAAAGAAGAATATGGGATTGATGTATGTTACCATCATCATATGGGAACAGTTATTGAATCAATTGAAGAAGTAGAGAGGTTTCTTTCTGATACAGATCCTCGTTATGTTTCTTTAAATTATGATTGTGGGCATTTTTATTTTGCTCATCAAGATCCATTAGAAGCACTGAAAAAATTTATTAGTAGAACAAAGCATATTCACCTTAAAGATGTTAGAAAAGAGGTACGCAATCATGCTAAAGATCAAGATTTGTGTTTCTTAGATGCTGTTCGTCTAGGGGTATTTACAGTTCCAGGTGATGGATGTTTAGATTTTGATCCACTATTTAATATCATACAGTCTTCAGGATATGATGGTTGGATTGTTATAGAAGCCGAGCAAGATCCGGTTAAAGCTAATCCTTTTGAATATGCACTCAAAGCTAGAAAATTTATTAAAGAACATACAGGATTGTAGGAGTTAACAATGGTTAATATAGGAATAATAGGAGCTGGACGTATAGGTCGGGTTCATACAGAGGCTTTATCCATATTGAAAAATGTACATCTTAAAGCAATTGCCGATCCTATTGCTACAGATTTACAGGAATATGCTAAATCTATGGGTATAGAATATGCTTATAAGGATTATCAAGATATTCTTAATGATAAAGATATCCATGCTGTTTTAATTTGTACTCCTTCTGATACGCATTATAAAATATCTTTAGAAGCAATAGCACATAAAAAGCATGTTTTTTGTGAAAAACCTGTTGATTTAGATGTAGAAAGAGTAAAAGATATCCAACAAAAAGTAGATGCTAGTGGTTTGATTTATATGATTGGATTCAATCGGCGTTTTGATAAAGAATTCATGGCTATGAAAAACACCATTACAGAAGGCAAAATTGGAGATGTGGAGTTAATACAAATAACTTCTAGAGATCCAAGCCCTCCTGCTCTTCAATATATCGAAGCATCTGGAGGTATTTTCTGTGATATGATGATCCATGATTTAGATATGGTATATTATCTAACAGGACAAGAAGTGAAAAGTGTTTATGCTGTCGGTGACGCTCTTGTAGACCCTTTAATTAAAAAAGAAGGGGATGTTGATACTGCTGTTGTTACTATGGAGCTACAAAATGGAGCCATCGCTGTAATTACTAATAGTCGTCGAGCTAGTTATGGCTATGATCAGCGTGCTGAAGTTCATGGATCTAAAGGTTGTATCATGAATGGTAATCATTATGCCAATCATACGGTATTAATGACAGAAGATGGGGTAATGATGGAAAAACCACTATATTTCTTTTTGGAACGTTATATGGAAGCGTATAGGTTGGAGATATCTTGTTTTATTAAAGCCATAGAAACAAATGGAAAATCTCCTGTTTCTGCTATAGATGCTTTACGTTCATTAGTATTGGCTAAAGCTGCATTCACATCTTTACAAGATGGTAAAAAAATTATTCTATAGAGGAGAGTAGTATGTCAAAATTAAATATAGCATTAATTGGTGTTGGTCGTATTGGTTTAGTACACCTTAAATCTTTATCCACACTCTTAAGTCAAGAAGTTAATATCCATACGTTATGTGACCCCCAATCTCTTGAATTAGAAAAATATGCAATAATACATGGTGCTAAGGCAGAGAGAGATATAACAGTAGTTTGTAATGACTCGGAAGTTGATGCTCTTGTGATCTGTACACCAACACATCAACATTATGAACATATTAAAATGGGCTTAAAAGCAAAAAAACATATTTTCTGTGAAAAACCTATTTCAACTACAGTCACAGAAGTGTTAGATATTGCAGAATTAACAGAGAAATTTCAGAAGAAATTATTGGTTGCTTATAATAGACGTTTTGATATAAATTATAGACGAGTGCATGATATTATTCAAGAAGGAAAAATTGGTAAACTTCAATTAATCCATGCAACAAATTATGACCATCCAACTCCCTCTGCAGCCTATCTTCTTAATTCAGGAACAGTATTTTTAGATCAAATTATTCATGATTATGATTTGACATATTATCTTTCAAAATCAGAACCAGTAGCAGTTTGTGCTATGGGTGGGGTACATCTTGTTCCTGAACTTACATCAATCAATGGTGCTGATGTATCGTCAACGCTTGTCTATTTTGAAAATAGTGTTGTTGCGTCTATTGATTCTGCGTGTTATGCAGCTTATGGCTATGATCAGCGTGTAGAAGCATTAGGTTCAACAGGTGGTGTTTGGAGTGAAAATCGTACAGAAAATGATGTCCGCTATTCAGAATCTGGTGGCACAATAAGTGATAATCCATTACCAGGATTTTTAACACGTTATATGGATTCTTATGCTAATGAAGTGAAGTCATTTGTTAATAGTGTGATTAATGATAAGCCTTCAGAGCTTGATGCTTTAGAATCTCTTTATTCCATTAAAATTGGATTAGCAGCAAAACGATCGTTTCAAGAAAAGAGAATTGTTGAAATATCTGAAATTAAACCAGAATAATATATTAGGAGGAGTAAAATGAAAAATATTATTTCATTGATGATTATATTAGTTGCTGTTTCTTGTGGAAACAAAACTAAAACAGAAGATACCATTAAAATAGGGTTATCAGCGAATAGTTTTTCCGACCAATGGGCTACCTATGTTTTTAATACTATTGAAAAAGTATCTAAAGAATACCCTAATGTGGAACTTACAATATTAGATGCGAAAGACGATTCAGCAACACAATTATCTCAAGTAGAAAATCTGATAACCACAGGGCATGATGCAATTATTCTTTATGCTGTAGATAGAGCCTCAATAGGTAACATAGGACGTTTAGCAAAAGAGGCAGGAGTATTAGTTACAGCTGTTAATAGAGCTCCAGAGCCTCAGCATGTGCAGTATATAGATCTTTATACAGGAATTGATGAAAAGAAAGCTGGAGAAGCAGTGGGAAAACAATTTCTTACTGATTTAGAAAAACAAGGACGCCTTAATGAAAATATTGAAGTGGCGATTCTTCAAGGTATTATAGGGCAAGAAGCAACAATAGCACGCTCAGAAGGGTTTAAGGAAATCATTGCTCCTTA
>JBOFNI010000369.1:0-1636 GCA_051658845.1 Brevinema sp.
TACCGGAGCTTTAGGCGATTTTATGGATGTAGCTGATCGAGTTATTGTCGCCGATAATTATCGGTATTACGATAAAACCAAAGATGCTCGTAATATTATGCGTCAATATCCTTTACAGGAAATACCGGCTAAAGAGATGATACTCCAAGAGAATCGTATTGCAGAAAGTGTGGAATATCTTGGTAAAAAAGGAGTAGCGATTATTGGTGGGGAACAGGGTAAGGTTTTATTTGGAAGAGAAACGATTGATCTTAGTACTTGGCATCATTTATACGATGTCTCCCAATATGGTACTTTGGCGGCTGTTCTCGCTTATGCTAAAGAAAAAAACTATTTTGACCAAAGCCCACAAAAAATTTGGCGACAGGTCGCTCAAGATCTTAAAGAGTACGGTTGGGATATGCTTTCTTATGTTGGTTTTGACCATTTGTCTAAACGAAGAGAAGCTCGTAAAGAAAAACAAAAAGCACCTGTTGGTCAGAACTGGCGATATATTGTAAAAACTCGACCCTTAGATTGGCATGCTACTTTATGTCGTCTCCGTTCCCTACAATGTAAAGAAATAAAATAAAACGATATAAATTTAGTATGCTGTGAAAGAAGCAATACTAAATGCTAAAGAAGGTAAATTCTATGAAATATTCTTCATTATTTCGGCAGATTCCCGATTACCCTGAAAAAGGGATTTTATTTGAGGATGTAACAACGTACTGGAAAGATCCGGACGCTTTTTCTTATAGTATTCATAAACTGGCAGAGCATTTTAAAGATTACGGTATTAATAAAGTCGTCGGCTTGGAAGCGAGAGGATTTGTTATTGCTGCTCCAATAGCAGTAATATTACATGCAGGATTTGTGCCTGTGAGAAAACCGGGAAGACTCCCTGCTGAAAAAATTTCTCGGTCTTACACGTTGGAGTATGGACAAAATACTTTAGAAATGCATAAAGATGCGATTTCCAAAGGGGATAAGGTATTGCTCTGTGATGATGTGTTAGCCACAGGAGGCACTTTAGAAGCTGCCGAATCAATGATTGGAGAATTGGGTGGTGAAATTGTCGGTGTTGCCTTATTGACGGAACTAGTTTTTTTGAAGGGTAGGGAAAAACTTCACACAAAAGAAATCGTTTCTCTTTATCACGTCCAAGGATAATATTATCCAAGAAGAAAATTATTGATCTCTCATCAAAATAAGCACGATCATCGTGCTTATTTTTTATACAAGTTATATTGATAGACCCACCCTCTAAGTCTCTTTGTTTTTGGTGCCTTAGGGTCGACTTGTTCTGCTATTGCGGAGGTAGGGAAGACCTAGAATTAGCTCTGTGGTAGATATGAGTTTATTCAAATATTCATTTCTACTAGATGGGTCTATCATTCCTGTTTTTTTGTTTGCCCCTCTAATGAATAATGATGATTCTAAATATTGTTTGTTTCTTTGTGTTGTACCGATAAACGATTTTTGAAAAGCTTGTGTTTTGTTGGCAGAGGGTCATTAATAATAAGTTATTAAGAGAATCTTTTACGAATTTCAAGGATTTTCCCTACTAAGTAATCCATCGTTCGATCTCCTTTGATAGAGTTACAAGCAGTACAGAGTAATTGTAAATTATCCTCGTTATCAGATCCCCCCTTTG
>JBOFNI010000370.1:0-1629 GCA_051658845.1 Brevinema sp.
GGATTGGGTGGAGGCAGTGGAAACGCCGGATGCCTTCTCCGAGAGCTGGCTTCTCATTATCGGATTGATCTGATGGATTGTATCGATATTGCACAACAAATCGGAAGTGATGTTCCTTTTTTTCTTTATGGGGAGACAGCTTTGGTAGAAGGTAAAGGAGAAAAAGTTACTCCTTTGCCAAATAGAATTAGCCCTAATACCCACTTGATGATTATTTATCCCCATATTCATAGTTCTACTCAAGATGCTTTTCGTATCCTATCGGAATTGAATTACCAAAGTAAGCGTTCTTTAAAAACAGAAAAATTTTTAAAAAAACGTTCTTGGGATATTGACAATCTAAAAAAGATAGTATATAATATATTCAATGAGAAATTAGAATGTATCAATAGTAATTTATATGTCATTAAACAAGACATTTGTAATTTATTATCTCCGGAAATTATTGTTATGACTGGTAGTGGTTCTAGTTTCGTTCTCTTTTTTAGAGATTTTCAGGACATGATTCAAGCGAAAACGATGATTGAACATCATTATATGAGTTCAACAATTTTTATCCAATCTATTTGAATAGCATCATATGGATATGGAAGGAGGCTACTATGGAAATTACAGATATCCGTATTAAAAAGGTTGAGGGAGATGCTAACAAATTACAAGCATACGCTTCAATTACATTTGACGATAGTTTTGTTATTCATAATATCAAGATTATTGATGGTCGAGAAGGGCTTTTTATTGCTATGCCTTCCCGAAAAACACGTAGTGGTGAGCTGAAAGATGTCGCTCATCCTATTAACTCTGAATTCCGTGATCGGATGCAGAGTGCTATTTTAGAAGCTTATTACGCTGAATAAGTTATCCTAAAAATAATACACTGGGGTGTCGCCAAGTGGTAAGGCATCGGTTTTTGGTATCGACATTCGGTGGTTCGATCCCATCCACCCCAGCATAACCCTCTATCATTGATAGAGGGTTTTTTATTAATCTTTTACTTGAAAAATACGTAAAGATATTGTAAAATAAGAGATATATTTTATTAAGGAATCATGATGAGTAACAAATTAGGTCTACGACTGATCACTGGAAGAAGTAATCCTTCTCTAGCCAAAAATATTTCTGTTTATACAGGGATTTCTCTTACAGAAACCTATATTACGGAATTTGCCGATCAAGAAATTTTTGTCCGAATTGAAGAAGATATTCGAGGAAGAGATGTATTTGTTATTCAATCCACTTCCAATCCAGGCTATAAAAATATCTTTGAACTACTAGTAATTGTAGATGCATTAAAAAGAGCATCTGTCGGTCAAATTACCGCCGTGATTCCCTATTTCGGATATGCTCGTCAAGAAAGAAAAGCCGAATCCCGTGTACCGATTACTGCAAAACTCGTTGCCAATATTCTTACCGAAGCCGGTGTTACCCGTGTTGTTACTATGGATCTTCACGCTGCACAGATTCAGGGTTTCTTTGATATTCCTGTCGACCATTTATTCGCCTCATCGATATTTTTTAATTTTGTCAAAAAAAAATTAAAAGCAAATCACGATTGGGTTATTGTTTCTCCTGATGTTGGCGGTTTAGAACGGGCAAGACATTTTGCCAAACACCTCAATGCCGGAATTG
>JBOFNI010000371.1:0-12479 GCA_051658845.1 Brevinema sp.
CATTGTGATTATGATAAATTGTTGAAAAAAAGTAAATAATATACTAAAATAAATAGTATTTGGAGGAATAACATGGCTTTTCCTGATTTGATTGTCGCTTTTGCCAAAGATCAAGGGATCTCAGAGGAGTTAGCAGAGACCATTTTAAAAGAAACATTTACCACGTTATACAAAAGAGAGTATGGCAAAGAATATGAAAATGTCGAAATAGACATCAATAAATCAGGGATGCGATTGTTTCAATTGAAAACAGTAGTTTCCGAAATAGAAGATTCTACTACTCAAATTACCAAAAAAAATGCAGAAGAACTATTCTCTACAGAATCGTTTAATGATGGAGATGTAGTAAAAATAGAGTTATCATTATCCAAATTTGGACGACAAGCCGCACAAATCATGAAACAATTATTGAAACAAAAAGTAACGGATATTCAAAAAGATATTATCTATGGAGAATTTGCTGATAAAAAAAATAGTTTATTTTCTGGACTGGTAAAGTCAAAAACAGAAAATAAACATGGTGGCTATTATATTTCCTTAGAACCAAAAGGAACAGAAGCGTTTCTTCCTTATTCGGAGGCTCTCCCCGATGAAACCTTGTCTTTACGTGAACCTGTACGTGTATATCTTAAAGAAGTATTACAAGTTACTAAAAAAGGAGAGAGTCAATTAATTCTTACGAGGATTAATCCTGACATTGTACAAGAATTATTAAAACTACATATACCGGAAATAGCAGATGGATCCTTTATTATTAAAGCCGTATCCAGAAAGCCTGGAGAAGTAACAAAAATTGTTCTTCAATCACTTGTTGATAATTTAGATCCTATTAGTGTTACCGTTGGTAAAGCTGGTGCTAGAATTAAACCAATACGACAAGAACTAGGGAGTGAGAGAATCGAAATTATCCGTTTTTCTATTGATCCTCGAGAATTGATTGCTAATGCGATCCAAGCAAGTAGAGTATTAAAAAATCGCATTGCTGAAGTCTTTAATATTGATCTTAACTACGAAACGAATGAAGCTACCGTTGTAGTCCCTGATGAATTTCTTGCCCCACTTATTGGAAAACACGGATCTCACCAACGAATGTTAGAAGAAATTTTAGGATGGAAAATACGTTTCAATAACTATTCCGAATTTGAGTTAATCTTAAAAGAAAAACAAAAAGAAGTAGATGATATTTTAGGAATATCTGATGATCAAAGTTTTGAGATTGTAGAAGATGAAATTATATCTTTAGATATGCTTCCATTTACGGAGGTGCAGATACAGATTCTTACAGATGCTGGCTTTAAAAGTGTAACAGAGATCCTAGAATTAACAGTTGAAGATCTTACGATAGAAACAGGATTAAGCGTTAGTGAAGCACTCGAAATTTGGAAAATTATAGAAGATAATATTGAAATAGAAGAAGAAGATGATGATAATAATGAAGGATAAAAGCTATCTCACTTACTGATATTTTTAAAGGGAGCATTTATGTCAAAAGATGACAGCAAAAAAAAAGTAATAAAAATTAAAATGAAACAGTCTCATGTTTCACCTACTGTCGATACTTCTTCTACGGAACAACCAAAAGAAACTCCTTCTCACGATACTGTTAAAAATAAACTTTCCCAAACACAGTCATCTGAACAATTTCAGGAAGAAAGACCAAAAAATACTCCTCAACAAGAAATCCAAGGTTCTTATCAACAAGGAGATAGACCACAGCGTTCTTATCAACAAGGAGATAGACCACAGCGTTCTTATCAACAAGGAGATAGACCACAGCGTTCTTATCAACAAGGAGATAGACCACAAGGTTCTTATCAACAAGGAGATAGACCACAAGGTTCTTATCAACAAGGAGATAGACCACAGCGTTCTTATCAACAAGGAGATAGACCACAAGGTTCTTATCAACAAGGAGATAGACCACAGCGTTCTTATCAGCAAGGAGATAGACCACAGCGTCCTTATCAACAAGGAGATAGACCACAAGGTTCTTATCAGCAAGGAGATAGACCACAGCGTTCTTATCAGCAAGGAGATAGACCACAAGGTTCTTATCAACAAGGAGATAGACCACAGCGTTCTTATCAGCAAGGAGATAGACCACAGCGTTCTTATCAGCAAGGAGATAGACCACAGCGTTCTTATCAACAAGGAGATAGACCACAGCGTTCTTATCAGCAAGGAGATAGACCACAGCGTCCTTATCAACAAGGAGATAGACCACAGCGTCCTTATCAACAAGGAGATAGACCACAAGGTTCTTATCAGCAAGGAGATAGACCACAGCGTTCTTATCAGCAAGGAGATAGACCACAGCGTCCTTATCAACAGGGAGATAGAGCATCTGCTCCCCGTACAAATAATTTTAGAAGCAACACTCCTACCCCTAGCACTCAAAATAACGCTAAAACAATTAGTCATCGTAGAGAAGTCCTTCATAAAGATAAACGAGTATTCTCTGGAAGACCTCATAAACTTAGTCAAGAAGATATTGCATTAAGCAAACTTCAGTTAGCCGGTAAAAAGAAAACAGGAGAAGCTGTTGTTCCAGAACAAATTGAAATTGGACCTATCGTAAAACTATCGGATTTAGCTCATAAAATGAACCTTAAATCTGCAGAATTGATTTCAACCTTATTTAAATTAGGACAACAAGCAACAATTAATGACGATCTTGATTCAGATACGGCTATTCTTCTTGCAGAAGAATTTAACTGTCGTGTTGTCGTTAAAGATGAACAAGAAGAAGTACAGATTAAATTAGAAGAAGATAAAATAGAAGATTTATCTCATCGTCCCCCTATTGTTACTATTATGGGACATGTCGATCATGGAAAAACAAAATTACTAGATACTATTCGAAAAACAAACGTTATTGCCCATGAATCCGGTGGTATTACTCAGCATATAGGTGCCTATTCGGTAAAAGTTCCTCAAGGTGATGTTATTACTTTTTTAGATACTCCGGGACATGCTGCATTTACCTCTATGAGAGCGAGAGGAGCACAAATTACTGATATTGTTATTTTAGTTGTTTCTGCAGAAGAAGGACCAAAACCTCAAACTTTAGAAGCTTTAAGTCATGCACGAGCAGCTAAGGTTCCTATTATTGTAGCAATTAATAAAATTGATCTTCCTAATGCAAATCCGGAAAAAATTAAACAAATGTTGTCCGAATACGGGTTATTAGCAGAAGATTGGGGGGGAGATACAATGTATCTACCGGTATCGGCATTTACAGGAGAAGGTATCCCTGAATTGTTAGATGCGATTCTCTTACAAGCTGAAGTAATGGAATTAAAAGCTAATCCAAATCGTTTAGGGACAGGATTTATTGTCGAATCAAAAATGGACGTAGGACGAGGTGCTATTGCTACAGTAATTATCAAAAACGGTACGGTCAAAATTGGAGATTCCTATGTTGCAGGAACAACTTTTGGTAAAATACGAGCCTTATTTAACGATCATGGAGGCAAAGAAAATTCGGCTGGTCCGTCCATCCCTATAGAAATTATGGGATTTGATAGTCTTCCCGAAGCAGGAGATGATTTCCATGTTCTTACCTCAGAAGATGAGGCTCGCTCTCTAGCAAATAGACGTGCGATTCTTAGACGTAATGAAGATATAATCCGTCAGAAAAAATCTTCAATGAAAACTGCCATTGAGAAAATTAAAAATCCAAATCTTAAAGAATATAAAGTTGTTATTAAGGCTGATGTTAATGGATCTTTAGAAGCAATTTTATATGCTCTCAGTAAACTAAAAAATACAGAAGTACGAGTTACGGTAGTCCATTCTGGGATTGGTACCGTTAGTGAAAACGATATTATGCTTGCCCAAACATTAGCAGACTCGTCTGCCAGTGAAACAGCTGTTTTAGCATTTCGAGTTCGTGTGGATTCTATTGCAAAAGCAAGAGCCGAGAATGTAGGTATTGCAATTCGTCGTTATAATGTGATTTATGACCTTGTTGAGCATGTCCATAGTATTATTGAAGGAATGCTTGACCCTGAAGTTTCCGAAACAAAAATTGGTGAAGCAGAAATTAAAGAAGTGATTAAAATTACGAATGTTGGAAAAGTAGCTGGTTCTCTTATTACCGAAGGATTTTTACGAAAGAACAATACAGTACGTATTTTTAGAGAAGGAGTACAAATTTTTTCTGGAGATTTTAAAAGTATCAGACGTTTCAAAGACGAAGTTACTGAGGTTCAAGTAGGATTTGAATGTGGTATTACTTTTATAAATTATGACGATTTTAAAGTTGGAGATATTATCGAAACCTACCAAGTAGAAACCTCAAATCGTAAACTGGAACTCATAGAAGGCGTAGAAGAAGAATAATGATAAAAAAAACGTTCCAAAGTAATCATGCTAATCGTCGTATTATTCGCTATGAAAAAAATCTGCAACGAGAAATCGGTGAAATTATAATGAAAGAAATTAAAGATCCTGGTATTAATGCCTTAACGAGTGTTTTAAATGTAAAAATGTCTAAAGATTTAGAGATTGCTTATGTTAAAGTCCGTATTTTTGGTTCAGATAAAAAAGATATTGTAAAAACATTAGATGCTCTCCGTCGATCTGCAGGATATATTTCCTCGATCGCAGGATCCAACTTAGGATTAAGACGATCTCCAGAAATCCGTTTTGAACCGGTAAAAGATGAAGAATACTATACTTTATGGTTACCTAATAATTTAGAATAATTAAAAAAGAAACAGCGTATTATAAAGGACAGTTTATGTATTCTATTCAAGATGCACATGACTTTATTCAATTACTACAAAATGGGCATCATATTCGTATCATTTCCCATAGAAATCCTGATGCAGATTCTGTTGGCAGTATGATAGCGTTTGCAGAAATTTGTAAGCATTATCATCTCACTTATGAAATTATGACCGTTGATCCTATTCCACAAAAATTATCTTTTTTAACGGAAGGATTCAAAATTCTTCATGTTGATCCGGAAAATCTTGATGAGTTGCAAAATGAACAGACCGATCTTGTTGCATTTTTAGATTGTGGTCAATTAAATAGAGCTGGAATTTTTGGCGAATTAATTCTTCCACACCAAAAAATTATTAATATTGATCATCACATATCCAATCCATTATTTGGAGATTTTAATAGTGTAATCGATATTAGTAGTACCTGTGAATTATTATATCATCTTATTATTTCTTTACGTATTCCTTTGACCAAACATTTAGCCACCTGTCTGTATGTAGGTATTCTTACTGATACAGGTATGTTTCAATTTGATAAAGTTACCTCTATGACTCACTATGTTATTGCCCACCTTTTGGAATATCATATTGATCATTTTCGGATTTATCAACATATTTATCAGGATAATCCTATAGATTGGCTGCATCTTTTAAAAACAGGTCTGAAAAATCTAGAACTTTTCAATCAAGATTGTGTTGCGATGATTGCATTTTCTCAGAAGGAACTTTCCCAATTTGATGATATTCACCTTCTATTTCCAATTATTATGGCTACAGATTCTATAAAAATTTGTGTTATTTTAAAAGAGAAAGAAGATAATAGTATTTCTGTATCCTTAAGAAGTAAAGAACCTATTAACGTTGCTCTTATTGCACAGGCATTTGGAGGTGGAGGGCATATTTTTGCTTCAGGATGTCGTACTACAAAACACACACTCTTAGAGTTTAAAACGATTGTTTATGCAGAAATAGAGAAATACTTATAAGAAAAATTTATCAAGATAATAATTTTTGATCGGTCGATATGGGAAAATAAAGTTCAAATTTAGCTCCCCCCAGTTGACTTTTAGCAATAATAATTTCTCCCCCTAATTCTTCCACCATCTTTTTTACTAAGGTGAGTCCTAATCCTGTTCCTTCTATTTTTGTTGTAAAATAAGGATCAAAAATTTTATAAGATAGATTTGTATCAATACCTATTCCGGAATCATCAATAGCAATGATTAAATGCGTTTTTGTCTTATTTTCTTCTAAAGAGATATTGATTTGTTTGTTAGATTGCCCTCTTAATGCCTCTATCGAATTTCGTAATAAATCTAAAAGAATCTGTTGCATAATTGATGGTGAAGTGAAAATTTTAGGAACCACTTCTTTTTTAATCGTTAGTGAAATTTCTTTTTGAAATAATTCCGGCTCTAAAAGATCTTGAATTTTATCTAGAATAGATGAAAGTTCGGTAAAAAACAAATTAGGTTGGGATTTTCTTGTTATATTCAAAAAAATATCTAAAACACTTAACAATCGATCAGATTCTTCTTTAACAATATAAAGATATTTTTGAATATCTTCAGATACACTTATTTTTTTTGTATGAATTTTATTCAACAATACTTGGGTATGGATATCTATTGCTGATAAGGGATTTTTAATTTCATGAGAAATGCCTGCTGCTAAGGTTTCTAAAGCCGTTAAACTGTCTTGAGTTTTTGTTGTAATATTTTCTTGAAAAAATTGAGTTAATTCTACAAGATAAAGTACAGTGTATCTTTCTATACTCTTATGAACTACATAAAAAATTCGATCCATATTTTGAAAATCTTGAAAACTCTGAACACCTGTTTTTAGCACAATATTAGGAATTTCCTGTGTTATTTGAGTATATAGAGAATTTTCAAAAATCACTTGATTTTTATAAGAAATATTCACTGCCCAAGGACTTAACTCAAGAATTTCCAATAAAGAAGATTGTTCATAAATAAGTTCCTTACAAAATTTAATTAAGGACTCTTTAGATAGTTTGGGAAGAGCTCGTATCGCTTTTGTTAAGAATCTTTTATTTTTCATCGCTTCCTCCATTTTAGCTTATTAATTTATCACTTTATACCGATAATAAAATACAGAAAATTATATTGAGAAGGTCAACCATGCCGTCACCAAATAAACTTCAGTATGACCAGTTTGTACTAACAAAAAAAAAAGAGATCCAAGAATATAAACAACAAATTTCTAACTTGCAATCTCAATTTACTCAAAATGAAAATGTTAATCGTTATATTTGTTTAGCAATGATTACCTATGAGTTGAAAATTATAGAAATTTATTTTCGACAACACAATCTATATGAATCCTTACTAGATACATATAATAAAAATAACTTAGATCATATTCGTAAAATTTTTAGTGAAATCATTATTCTATTAAAACAACATTTTGTTGTAAGCTTATCTCATGAATTTTCTAAAACACAAGACTACCTTCAAGAATTAGATAAACTTACTCCTCAACGAATCTTAAATTTATTATCCCAAATGGAATATCTTTGTTCTAATCTAAAAATATCTTATGGACACACATCAAAATATATTATCTCTATTACTAATATCTACGGTGATATTTGTGGGTTTGGTCTTAATATCATTGATTTTCCTAAATATCTTAATGCAATAAGAGATCTTAGACATCCGGAATATAATTCTATTCAGAATTTGTTAGAGCTTATGGTAACAATCTTAGATAGAGCCAGTACTTTCTACATGGATGCTTATAATACTGCCGGTGATGATAAAGAACTAGTCAGAAAGGCAATACAGGTACTTAGTTTATTAGAAACTTATTATAGAATTACTAAACAAAACTCCTTATTACCAGAACTGGAACGTAAGAAACAAAGCTGGGAACGGGGTTTATCTTAATATTGATATTTTTGGATAACCGGTTGCTTTTGTATTAGTTGATCTTTAAGTATTTGAGAAAATTTATCCCAAGAATCTGTTATTTGTTTTTCAAATTTAGGATTAATTTCTAAAATATACTGTACTTTATCAGATTTAGAAGTGATTCCTGTCTCATCTAAAGGAATGGGGTAATGAATTTCTAAAATATTAAAATCCTTATCAAGATAATAAATTATCATATTCAAATAAGTGTTTTTCATCCAAAATGATACTTGACGAGGAGCATTATTGATAAAGAGCATCCCTTGGGAACTATCCGTCCATTGTTGACGATACATTAAACCTGTTGCCTGTTCTATGGGTGTAATAGCCAATTCTATATTGTAAGGCTGTCCTAAAAACATAAAAGTGATCATTAATGCCGTTTTCATAATAAAATATCCTAAATAGTTGATTTTTTTCTTATATAATCTTATCATAAAATAGATAAAATTTCAAGAAATATAAAGATAAAGTATATCGAGGAGGGAATATGTCCCATTTTTCAGAATCAAATATGTTAATCCCTATGGTTATCGAACAAACGGGGAGAGGCGAACGATCTTATGATATTTATTCTCGCTTGTTAAAAGAACGTATTGTTATGCTTAACGGTGGCTTCGATGACAATATGGCAAATTTGATCGTTTCTCAATTATTATTTCTCGCTGCTGAAGATCCTGAAAAAGATATTGAATTATATATCAATTCTCCAGGGGGAATTATTACTTCCGGATTAGCAATTTATGATACAATGCAGTTTATTAAACCCGATGTTGTTACTATCTGTATGGGACAAGCTGCATCTATGGGTGCTTTCATCTTATGTGCCGGAGCCGCAGGAAAAAGAAAAGCTCTCCCCAATGCTCGTATTATGATCCACCAACCTAGTGGTGGAGCTCAAGGAATGGCTTCAGATATTGAAATCCAAGCACAGGAAATATTACGGATGAAAGAACAAATTAATAGTATTATTTCTAAACATACAGGGAAATCAATCAAAACATTAGAAAAAGATACTGATAGAGATAAATTTATGTCTTCGTATGAAGCATTAAGCTACGGATTGATAGATAGTGTTATTGAATCTGTAAAAAAATAAAGAGAGCAATATTTTATGTCTAACGAACAACCGTTTATTATATGTGATCTATGCGGAGCTACAACAAACGAAATCCAATTATATCAAGATCCTGAAACAGGATCTTATATTTGTCAATCATGTTTATCCAGAGCTGTTGAATTTGCAGAAGACGAACAAAAAAATGTTAGTAATAAATTAGCTGAATTACCCAAACCACAGCAAATTAAAGATTTTTTAGATCAATATATTATTGGACAAGAAACTCCTAAAAGAATCCTTTCCGTTGCTGTTTATAATCATTATAAAAGAATTTTTGGCAATTTCCCTCTCTTACATGATGATACAGAACTAGAAAAAAGCAATGTTCTCTTAATAGGTCCTACTGGATCCGGTAAGACCCTATTGGCAAAAACAATTGCAAAACTTTTAGATATTCCATTTGCTATAGCAGATGCCACTACCCTTACAGAAGCTGGTTATGTAGGAGATGATGTTGAAAATGTCTTACTCCGACTACTCCAAAATGCGGCAGGTCATGATCTAGAGAATATCTATAATTGGGATCCTATTGTCAAAAAAGCAGAAATGGGAATTATTTATATTGATGAAGTTGATAAAATTGCACGAAAAGGAGAAAATCTCTCTCTTACTCGGGATGTCTCCGGAGAAGGAGTACAACAAGCCTTATTAAAAATGATTGAAGGGACTGTTGTTGGTGTCCCCCCTCAAGGAGGACGAAAACATCCTCATCAAACACAAATTATGATCGATACTTCTAATATTTTATTTATTCTAGGGGGAGCTTTTGTTGGGATCGAGGATATCATCAAACAACGGACAGGGAAAAATTCTATCGGTTTTAAAGAAGAATCTAGCTTAAAAATAAATCAACATAATATATTATCACTCTTAGAGCCTCATGATCTTATTAGATTTGGATTAATTCCGGAATTTATTGGTAGAGTACCTATTATTACTGTATTAGAAGAACTGGACGAAAATTCTTTATTAAAAATCTTAACAGAACCTAAAAATGCTTTAGTGAAACAGTATCAAAAATTATTAGCCTACGATCAGATTCAGTTAGAATTCAAAACATCGGCTTTAAAAGAAATTATTCATAAAGCCAAAGTACGAAAAATGGGAGCACGAGGATTAAGAGCAGTCTTAGAAGAAGTTATGTTGGATATTATGTTTGAAGCACCATCAATTGCTCCAGCAAAAATTATGATTGATAATAAAACCGTTCTTAAAACGGCAAAAGCAAAAATCGAACCCATAAAAATAAAATAAATAAAGGGTGGTAGTGATAAACTATTACCCTTTATTTATTTTGATTAATCAACATATTGAGATAAAATAATCGATGGAACTTTTTTTCGGGTTAAATACCTATCACTTCGTCCTTCAGGCATATTGACATAAATAGCACCTTTAGCAATATTAGTGGCTGTGTATTGTTGTCCATTATACTCAAAAACTAATTTGTTAGATGTTTCTTCTATAATAGTAACATTACTAAATTCTGCTGGAGCAATTCCTTCAATTTTATATAATATTTCATAATATACATAATTATTCAAACGAAATGGAGTAAGAATATATTTTAACGAATATGTAGGTAGTGTAAAGAAAAACACCGCTATAAGTATAACAAAACTTTTAGTTTTATACATTGTACAAAACCTCCCTAATATATTTATTTGTTAATCATGAGTTTCATAGATTATATTTTATCATCGGATAATCTGTAAAAAACTAAATTATTTCTATAAAAAACGTCCTTTTTAGGACGTTTTTTATAGAAATAATATTAAAATAATTCGCAAGCACCACCAGCACAAGCCGCCTCACCTTTAAGATCCGTATTATCTTGAAATTCTTGGATTTCATCTAAGTTGATAATACTACCTTGGGTATAAGCTTCTTTGACTTGCTCTACAAATTCCTCATATTCTTGTTTGGTACAATTTTCAAAAGGAAGTTGTGGGTAGGACCCCCCATCATAAGGAAGTACAGAAATACCGTTATAACTATAACGATTATTCCACATCCATTCTCCAACAAGTGACCATTCATGATCTTTAATAGAGCACGTTGCAGAGACATTATTAGTATTAGCTCCTTCCCGATGTCCTGGTTTAATCCAAGAAGCATGGAAGTGTTTAACTCTTTCTAAGAAATCCAACGAGCTTTCATCTCTATAAATTGCCTCTACAGGAGAATTGATTGCTACCTTAATAATAGCTTCTGAAGGATTCATTAAATCATCTTCTAAGAGGTAAGGAGCTCGAATTGAAAGATATTCATATAAGGCTTCAAATTTTCCAATACGCATTCTTCTCCAATAATATGGAGCATGACGAGCATGAATCCCAGAGCTAGTTTTTAATACAACAGAAGAATTTCCACTAGGTTTTACCGTCGTTGAACGAACAGAATGATTAATATGTAATAAATCAGCAATACGAGCATTTTCCTGTAAAACAGTGTGAGCAGCTTCTGTTAGATTATAGTTAAGCACTGCACCATCTGCAATTCCTGTTAAGGAAACTCCAATTTGAGCATCTTTTTCAGCTTGGAGTTTCCAATCATCTCGTAAATAATGAAAGTCCGTATAGCCTGCCTGTAATGTTCCTATTAATGCTCCGGCTTTTACACGGGCATTAAAATCCGCTTGAGAAGAAATACTTCCTGCGTTGACTTCTACTAAATTACAAAATCCATAATTTGAAAGAGAAATCTCTGCACAAGGATTTGTCCCCATCTCTATATCATCGGTAAAGAAAATACCTGGTTCTCCACTTCCACTATGTTGAACAGTATTCCAAAGTACCAAAAAATCTTCTTTTGTGGTTACATTTCTATCTAAGATTACAGAATTATTAGCACGTGCCCGTTGGATATTTTGTTCCCACCAAGCACCTGTTTTACATTCCAACATTTCTCGATCATCTTTTGAAAATAACGATATGGTCGCAGAACGTCTAATACCTCCGGCAAGAACAGCATCAGCTAAAAAACAAATAATATCATGAACTTCCAAAGGGGAAAGTTTTGATCCTTGTATTTTTTGTGCTAATATTCGATCAATATTTTCTAAACAGATCCTTAAAGGATCAGATCCAGGAGCTTTTCCTCCACTCGTTTTTAAAGGAATCCCTTTAGCACGAATATCACGATAATCAAAAACAGGGTATGTTTCTGATAATCCAAGATAAGATTTGATTAATTTATTAATAGCATCAGACCAACCTTCAATACTATCTCCAATCATATAACGAATGTTACGAGTCGCTTTTTTTATAGGAGGGAGTTGAGCGATATGATGTTTCTGTACAGAAAAACCTACCCCTGTTCCCGATAACAATAAAAACATAATTTCTGAGAATACTTTATGATGGGTTACTGCAATATAAGAACAATTATACAATCGAACAGGATTAAGATTAATAGGTCGACCGGCAAACTGCAAACTTCTCATCGAAGGAAGCACTTTTTTTTCATAAACAAAAGAAAAAGCGTGGACTATATCATCTTTAATATGAGGATATTTTTCCATATGCATAGCCATAACACGATCACATATCTCATGCCATGTTTCTCTTCTATTTTCAGTCTCAATATAACGAGAATATTTATTGTATATATTTATCTGACTTAATAAGTCTTGTGTATCAAACATGACACTCTTCTCCCTAAAAATTGAATAAATCCCCTAATCTATTT
>JBOFNI010000372.1:0-6991 GCA_051658845.1 Brevinema sp.
TCGGATTTCCTCAAGAAAGCGATCAAGAATTTCAAGAAACGCTTGATATGGTTCGTCAGGCAGAATTTTGTCGTGTTCATATTTTTCCCTATTCCCAACGACAAGGAACAACATCAGCACGAATGGAAGATTTTAGTCCAACGTTCAAAAAAGAACGAGAACATCAATTGCGAATTGTTTGCCAAGAAACAGCATTAGCATTTGCTCAACGCTATTGTATGGGAATGGCTTATCAAGCACTCACAGAAACCGCTAAAAATAAAAAGCGAGAAGCGTACACAGAAAATTATATCAGGATTCATTTTCCGGAATCCTCTACAGACGCTAATCAATTCCTCACAGTTAAACCACAGAACGTTCAAATCGATCAAGATGGACATCTGCTATTCTCTTAAACGTTGCTTTTTATTGAATAATATACTTAATTTATCATCTAAAAGCATGTTCTATTATCTTTTCAGTGATGAAATTTATCCGTATCGACAAGTTTAATTTGTTTGATTTTTCCTCTATCTTTATTTATGTTTAATATAGATTGGAGGTACTTATGAGAAGAATTTGTTATATGATTTTTATGCTGGCTTGTATCCAAATTATTTGGGGTGTGAATCCCAGAATCGTCCAGCCTTCTGAGCAAGCGATCATCAAAAAAGACTCTTTATTTTTATTTGTAGAACCTACACCACAAGATGTAGAAGAAAAACGTACTCTTTTTATCGAAATTTATGACCGTAAAACTGGAAAGAGTATTGCAAAAACAACCCTTCCCTCTTCAAAAAATTTTCAAACTTCTTTTGAGATTAAATCTTGGACTAATGGTAAATATCTTTTGAAGGCAATGTATGTAGATAATGATGGGAAACAACTAACAAGATCGTCTTGGAGAAATTTTAGTGTCGCCCGTTAAGAATATTTTTTACAAAATTCCGTCACCAATGTTGCCGAATAAGTAGCTGCTTCTTGGAAAAAACCGGTATATGTTTCCGCTGCTTCTCCATCGGCTTTATCACTAATAGAACGAATCACACAACAGGGAATAGCACACTTATTAGCTACATGAGCGACCGGAGCACTTTCCATATCAACGGCATAAGCATCAAATAAATCTCTTAATTTATTTATTTTTTCTGAAGATGCGACAAAATCATCTCCGCTTACAATACGCCCTCGAAATACTCTCTCTTGTCCTAGGAGTTCTATTGCGAGATCAGTAAATTTTTGAGATAATGATGGATCAGAATAAAAGATCGATTTTTCATTATCATCAGGAATTTGTGATAATTGGTAACCAATTGCAGTGGCATCAAAATCGTGGTATAAAAAATCAGTTCCAATAACCAAATCTCCTAATTGTATTTCTTTATAAACGCCCCCTGCAACACCGGTAAATACTAAAGAATCTACATGATACACATAAATTAATGCTGCAGCTGCCAATGCCGAATTAACTTTGCCAATCCCTGATTGACATAAGACTACAGGATAATTCTCAATAACACCTTGATAATACCGAGTATGAGCTAAATCTTGAACCTCAACATGATTCATATTTTCTAATACTAACGATATTTCTTCCGGCATTGCTCCAATAATTCCTAACATAATAAACCTCTTTTGATCTTCTTCTATTGATAAGCGACGTGTTTTCTAATGTTCCAAACCGATATTCTTCTATTATATAATATTTACTACTTTATGTAAATCTTTTACAATCAGAAAGGACTCTCATAGCAATTATAGTTTTACAAAATATTCTTCCGATAATTTAATTGATCAAGGAGATCTTCATGAAAAAAATACTAAGTTTTTATATACTGCTTAATATCGCTAACCCTGTTTTTGCTAATCCCATAGAAAACGAATTATTTTATCAAAAGATCCTTACATACGCACCAAAAACTGTTGGTTTAACACGATTCCCTAAAATAAATAATTTTCGATATAATGGTGATTGTTCCGGATTTATTGCTTTTTTATTTCATCTAGCCGGTCTCAACCTTCTCAAATTATATGGAATAGGAGATAGTGGAGTTAGTGCGATTTGGGATGGATTAAAGAAACAAAATTTTATTTTAGATCATCAAGAACTACAAGCTGGAGACATTGTATTTTTTGATAATACTTATGATAAAAACAGAAATGGACGATGGGATGATGAGTTTTCCCATATCGGTATTGTCGAATCAATTGACAAAAATGACACTATTACCTATTTACATTACGGCAGTAAAGGTGTTGTCCGTTCAAAAATGAACCTCAAACATCCCTCCATATATTCTATAACCAAAAATGGAACAAGCTATCGATACAATGATATTCTTAGGGCTTCAAAAAAACGAGGGATTAATCCCAAATACCTATCCGGCTCCTTGTATCGAGGTGCGGCACGGATTACTGTTAAAAAAAATCATTAATGCTTGTATTAACGAGTATTATGTTGTATAATATAAATATAATATATAATTAATAGATTATGAGGATGTTATGACATCTTTACTCTCAGAAATTAATATTGCCCATTTTCATCAATATCTTTTCTATAGACTATTATACCCAACACATTCTCCTAATAGTTTTCCAATAATAGCCAGTGCATCTTTTTATATCATTCATTTAAAATCATCTCATAATTATTCTTTTAGAATATTAACATTCTATGATGAAACAACCCAAACTTGTTATTCCTATTGTTTAGAGTCCGATATCTGTATCCATACTCAAGATAAACTTCTTAAAAGTATTGAAGGAATCATTTGGGGAACAGTAGAATTGTTAACTCATCTCAATCAATATAAAAATAATGATAAAATAACATTAGATCGACAAAACAAATTTTTGGGGCTAGAGAAAATACACCAAATGATCGACCGTTACTATTTGAATAGGTTATTTTTTCCTATTGAAAATTTAGAGCATTCTTTATACTATCTAGAATCTCCTAGTGATTTTCGATTAGAGTCCTATCAATGCTATACTTTAAAAGGACAAAAATTATAAAGAATTTATTCAACGGTTTCTATTGAAACTACCCGAGTGTTTTGGGTATTTCCATGGCTAATCGAAACGAGGGTATAGGGATGGGGAACAGCCTCTATAGCTCTTTCAGCCCATTCAACAAAGGTAAAGTCTCCTTGATAAACAAATTCGTCAAAGCCCCATTCTAAAGCTTCGTTCAGTCCGCTAAGACGATAGAGATCAAAATGATATACTATATACCGATCTGTTTGATAAATATTCATGAGACTAAAAGTTGGGCTGGAGACAAGAACAGAAGGATCAATTAAGCTCATAAAAGATCGGACAAAGCTTGTTTTTCCTGTTCCTAGTTCTCCTTTTAAAACAACAATACTAGGATAATTTTGATGAAAAATCAATTGAGCTATCTCTGACAGTTCTTCAAGCGAAGAAATATAGTGCATAACTTCGTCCTTTTATACAAATATTAATTAAGTATCGGATTAAATAATATTTTGTTAAGAAAGTCTAAAACTATATAAACAAAAGAAATAAAAAAACATAGTTTTTTTTTCAAAAAGCTATTGACCAAAAGAGTATAACAGTGTATAATTTGTGCATAGTTTGTGCAATTTTTGTGCGTAATTGAGGAATAGCATAGAAATTTTAATTAATATTTTATCTTATTTTTACTTATTATATTGGAACGTTCAACGATAAATTGTGGGAGGCGGAATGTGAAATTAGTTCCGATTATTGAGATTCATAAAGGTCATACAGAGTTTGGACTGCCTGAACGTCAAGGATTATCTGCTCGTATTAAAAATCCTATTTTACACGTTCGTTATTGGATCGATCAAGGAGCAAAAGCAGTTTTCTTAAAAGACTGCGATGGTGTTATTGCTGGTAAACCTCAATTCAGCAAACAGTTAGAATATTTAGACGGCTCAGTCAATGAAACAATTTATTATTGTGGTGGAATTCGTGATTTACGAAGTGTTCGTATTTTTGAACAACGAAAATACAGCAAAATCGTTTCTGCGACATCCCTTATCGAAAACAAAAAATTTCTTCGGAATATCTTAGCAAATAATATTGGTCCGATTGCTTTATGGATTGATTCAGTGGATGGTTTTGTTTATACTCGCAATGCAACTAGACCAATAGGCAAGAGAACTATCGACTTACTACGTTCTCTTCCAGAATTTGGTATTGATGAGATCTTTTTTTGCAGTCGATCCGAACAAGGTCCTGCTCTCCATCCGGATCGTGATACTATTGAACATATCCTTGATTTGGGTATTGAAAAACTTTATGTTGCCGACAATATTTCTTCCAAAGAAGATTTAAAAATCTTATCAGGATATGAAAAATATGGATTAGCTGGTATTGCCATAAATCAATCCTTATATAATGGAACATTTACCCTGCAAGAACTAAAAAATATTTTCCATTATGAAACGATCGATTTATAATCAACATATTTAAAATAGAGATCCTTATTGTTTTTATGAGGTATCCATGATACAGATTATACGAAGACCCACTACTGAATTTTCAGTTGGCACTGTTCCCATTGGATCCAATTATCCAATTTCCATTCAATCAATGCTTAGTGTACCAACCGTTGATATTGAAACTGCTATTGCACAGCTTTTCCGACTGGCTTCAGCTGGTTGTGATTTGGTTCGTTTGGGTGTGCCCGATCAGGCTTCAGCAAAAGCACTTGCAGAAATAAAAAAACGTTCTCCTCTCCCAATTATTGCTGATATTCATTTTGACTACAAGTTGGCACTAATAGCTATTCGTTCTGGAGTAGACGGACTTCGTTTAAATCCCGGTAATATTCCCAATCTCAATCACGTTAAAGAAGTTGTTTCCACTGCTAAAGAATATCATATCCCTATTCGGATTGGTGTTAATGCCGGTTCTCTTAATCCCAACAAATACCCTCATCCAACTGCAGAAGCAATGGTAGAATCTTCTTTTGAGCATATTAAACTATTAGAAGACTTGGATTTCCATGATATTAAAGTTTCTTTCAAATCTAGTAATGTGTTAATGATGATAGAAGCAAATCGATTGTTTGCTTCTCGTTCTCGTTATCCAATCCATCTCGGAGTGACGGAAGCAGGAGATGGAATGCAAGCCGTAGTAAAAAATGCTATCGGTATGGGTACTCTTCTCCAAGAAGGGATTGGAGATACCTTGAGGGTTTCTATTACCGGTGACGTTGTGCAAGAGGTAGAGGCTGGTCGTTATATTCTTCGTTCCTTAGGCCTGAGAGAAGAAGGAGTAGAAATTATTTCTTGTCCTACCTGTGCAAGAGTAGAATTTGACGTTTTAGAAGCCGTCCAGCAATTCAAAGAACAAACTTCTCATATCAAATCCTATATCAGAGTCGCTATTATGGGGTGCGTTGTCAACGGACCAGGAGAAGCAAGAGAAGCTGATTTAGGTATTGCCGTTGGTAAACACGGTTCTGTTTTATTTCAAAAAGGTACGGTAATTGGAAAATACTCCAAAGACGAAATGTTATCCGCCCTCTTAAACGAAACATTAAAATTAGATACCATCAAACAAGCTGAAAAAGATCGTGACAAAGCTTGATTATATCCATAGAGAACTCAACAAAGCTCCCAAAAACATCATGATAAATCCAAGAATCATATAATTCAATGTCTTAGAATAACCAACAGGAGTGAGTTGTTGTCTATCGTCTAATAACCAAATAATAGGGTATAATTTCCAATAGAATGATGAAATAGAGAGGATCAACGCTCCTAGAGTAACCATTTGTAGCTTTGTATCACCTAGAAATAAAATAATTAATAAAAGTGCGATGAAAATAAGTTTTGTTCCAGCTACCCAATATACCAAATAGCATATAAATAAATGCATATCGTTATCTTGTTGTGATTTTTCCCATGCGTTAAAAACAGAAATCCCATTCCCAAAAGGAAAATCTGGTTTCATATACAAAATCAAAATATTTGCTGTTTCCAAGACAATAAATATCCCTAAGGCAATCGATAATATCGACATAAAATTTCTCCCTAACATTTGATCTATAACAATCCAATCCCTAATAAATTATAATACAATGGGTTCTTCAATCATTAATACTTTTCTATCGATAAAGAACCACAATATCTAAATAAAGATAAAATAAAAATAGATTATTTTTGCAGAATGTATTATAATTTATTAAATATAAAGAATAACGACAAGCACTATTAAGAGAGAAAAACGATGAGTTTAAAAGCCAGTGTATCGGGTATCCGTGGAATTTGGGGTGATAGTCTCAATATGGATACGATAATTCAATATTCTCGAGCTTTTGCAGCTTATATTTTGGAAAAAGGTGGTAAAAGAGTCTTAATGGGACGAGACGGACGTCCTACCGGTGAGGTGTTAGCACGATTCTCTGCCAGTGTTCTCAATATGATGGGACTGGATGTTATTGATGCCGGTATTGTTCCCACTCCTACCATTTTATACGGGGTACGGGAATACGGTTTTGATGCGGGTATTATGCTTTCCGCCTCTCATAACCCTTTAGAATGGAACGCTTTCAAATTCGTAAAAAAGGGGGGCGTTTTTACCGATGATGATGACCTTATCATTATCAACAAATACATCCAAAACCCTCTCCCTATGCCTTCATGGGATCAAGTCGGTACTTATCATAAAGATGGTTTTGTCATGGAAAAACACCTAGAAGCCGTTCTTAACGCCGTCGATGTTTCGTTAATTCGGGATTCTGGAATTAAAGTATTACTGGATCCTGTAAACTGCTCCGGTGCTATTATCACCAAAAAGCTATTTCAAGCCTTAGGGATCGAAGCTTTTTATATTTATGATGAAGCTCACGGACATTTTGAACGTCCTGCAGAGCCGATTCCTGCTCATTTAAGTCATCTAAAAAAAATTATCTTAGAAAAAAAAGTAGATATTGCCTTTGCTCAAGATCCTGATGCCGATCGTTTAGTATTGGCAGACGAACACGGTATTGTTCTTAGTGAAGAACTCACTC
>JBOFNI010000373.1:0-2387 GCA_051658845.1 Brevinema sp.
ATTACGTTATATTCTCCGAAACCGTATGCCTTGTTTTGGGAACAGTTTGCCTTACCCAATACGGTTTTTAAAAATCATGATTTGTTATTAAATTTTGGCAATACTGCTCCATTAACAAATTTATCCAAACAGGGAGTGATGATTCATGATTGTGCCTTTTTGAGGAATCCTTCGTGGTTTTCTAAAAAATTTGTCTTATATTATCAAACAATTATGCCTATCATAGCAAAAAAATCGGCTTTTTTGATGACGGTTAGTGAATTTTCTAAAAAAGAGATCGTAGAATTATTTCATGTTTCTGCTGAGAAAGTGCTTGTATTGCCTTTATGGCTGAACGAACGCTTTTATCGGGAAACACTAAGACCGGAAGAATCTCAAAAAGATTCTTATCTATTAACGGTAGCAAGTTTGGATCCTCGTAAAAATTATTCGGCATTGCTCCATGCTTTTTCGGGAATACAGGATTTATCCTTGTACGCAGTGGGAGGCGGTGCAGAAGTGTTTGCTCAAGATCCGGAACTTAATAGTTTTCGTCATAATATTTCCTTTTTGGGGCGTTGTAATGATGAGGAATTGATTTCCTTATATCGGAGAGCTTTATTTTATTGTAGTATGTCTCATTATGAAGGTTTTGGTCTTCCTTTGTTGGAGGCAATGGCTTGTGGGTGTCCTTTGTTGCTTTCCGATATTCCCGCTTATCGAGAGACTGCCGGAGATGCTGCACTGTATGCTGATCCGACAAATCCTTATGATATTCAAGAAAAAATGAAAGAGATGATAAACAACGAAGAGTTAAGGATTGATCTCATCAAAAAAGGGAGAGAACGTTTGAAAAATTTTAGTAAAGAGCAAACAATGCAGAAATTATTACCAGTGATTGGAGGGATATAGTGTTTGGGTTTGTTAAAAAATATCCGGCAGAAAGTATGGGGATTTATTTTTCTAGTGTCTTTTTTATGCTGGCATGCGTGTCTTATTTGATAGAACCTAGCGATCAGATTGTTACGATCCCTTTATTTCTTTCGATAACGATCTTTATCCTATTATTATGGGGATTAATAGGGATCTATTTATTTGCTCTTCAAAAAGATGTTTCTTCATGGAAAAAATGGGCAGAAGTCTTTATTATGTTGGCAGCTCTTTGTTCTTCTTTATCCGATTTGTTTTGGATTTTCTCATCGGTAGCAGCTGTGATTATCATCGTCGGTAATATCTATCAAAAAACGCTTACGATTCGATACCCCATTTTATATCTATGGTTTTTGTTAATAGGGATTGCTTTTATTTCTTCATTTTTTGCCGTAGAATCAAAACAACTTTCTTTTGGAGCAAGTTTTGGATTGTTTCTTTATGCTTTATTTTTTATTGCTGTTTATAATCAACATTTTCTTCAAGAAAGAGGAGAAGAGTTTTTACAAAGAATAGGGATACTTTTTTCCTTTTCTATTGTGAGTACGGTTATCTTTTCTCTATGGCATTATCGAATACCTTATTATATTGATGTATTAATTTTTCGCTTTCAACCGTATACAGGAACAGATTCTTTGGGAATGGCTTCTATTTATGGGCAATGGCCGACCCATTCCAGTGCTTTTTTAAGCTTAGTGTTTTGGGTACTCATAGGAATTTATACCTTTTGTTCTTTATCAGATAGAAGAAAAAAAATTATTATGAGTGGAATTGTGGTTGCTTTTATAGGAGCGTTGGCGACACTATCTCGAAACGCTTTTTTATTCTTAGCGTTGTCGATAGGAATTGCATTACTAATATTAGTGATTCAAACAAATCAAAAAAAGTGGTGGTACTTATTAAGTAGCTGTTTTCTCTTATTTTTAGGAGTGCTTTCGTATTTGGTTACCCATTTTCCCAAATGGAAAGAACTGTTTACAAACCCTCTACAACAATCAACTATTGCCGAGCGTATCGAACAGTACAAATTTGCACTCGATCAGCTTCCAATGATCGAAAATCAATTGATAGGAATAGGCTTAATGAATTTCGGCCCTTATTATCGGAAAATGATGCAGAATGACGCTTTAGCAGATTATTTACACCAGCTATTACTATCAATTACCATCGAAATAGGTTATCTTGGACTTCTTTGTTTTATTGTATTATTATTTTTAATAGGGAAGAATATCGTTATTAATTATCGGTACAGTAATCGTAATTTGATTTTTGTTGTTGTCTTTTTTGCTTGGATCGCAACAGGATTATTTGATAATTGGCTCTATTTTATGTGGTCTTCTACGTTATTTATGATTTTAATTGCTTTAGGATCTAAACTTCAAATGAAGAAGGAATCGTGATGAAAAAAACAATCTGTGTTATTGCAAACGGCTATGCAGAAGAAATGATGGCCGCAAACTTAATGAAAGAACTCCGTG
>JBOFNI010000374.1:0-1183 GCA_051658845.1 Brevinema sp.
CCTTTCTAAAAGCTGCAGGTTTGCTTGTGATAAATGTAAGTGTCAAAATAAAAATGTAACATTGAAATAAACAGAAAACAAAATACAGAATAAGAGGGAAACATCCACATTGGAATAGATGGGTGGGTTGGTTTGGTGGATAGATGCATTTATAATAGAACTATAAGCTTCTGTTTAGATTATGAAGAAGAGATGTGATTCTAAAGTCTGGATCAATCAGTTTAAAACCGTGCTGTTGGCTTAGCTAGCTTAATTGTCTAACTAGCCGGTGTGTTTTCCAGTTTCCTAGTGACAGTATTCTCACAGTAAGTGTGTGCTCTTGTTTAAGGAAAAACATATTTTCCGAAAAAAAGTATGTTGCATATATGTAGGGTTATGATTCATCTTCTTGTTTCTTGTTTTGTTCATGTTCATGTTGATCATGTTTCTATTCATGTCTGGTTTACTTGCTGTTTTGTTCTTGTCACTTGATCCTTGTTCCTCATGTGATCCTCTTGTCCATGTGGCGTGTTCCTGTTTTGTGTATTTATGGCCCATGTGTTGCCCTTTGTCATTGCCCTTTGTCATGTCCCTGTACCACTGAAAGGGGGAGGGGGGTAGAAAGAAAGAGAGAAATTAGTTATATTGTGTAGCGTAAATGTACCCTTAGTAATGAATGCAAGCATGGACTCTGGCAATATGAACTATGGCATCAAAACTAAAAGAAGAACCAGTTGTAAACACAGACATGAGTAATTCCTGATATGTAAAGCAACCAGTCACTCTTAGCACCAAACAATCCTTAGTGAACAATGAAAGTGGTGAAAGACAGTGTCTAAACACACCAGATCAACATAATACTCATGACTCATAACATCCATGTATCCTCCATATCTGCACCTATATATTAGGTTAGGGGTTTTCAACCTTTTAGGATACGCCCCCCCCCCAAGTTTGTCTAATTTCATTCGCGCCCCCCTCCGCGAGCCGAACGTAATGCATATGCAAACATCATTCACATACTATTTGCTGCGTATCGAGTTCGTAGCATTAATTACATTTAAACATAAATGTATAACCATTTTACCTGATTCAATGTGATGGCTGAGCCTGTTTCTGAGAGCACAACATGCCAATCCGTGGTTGGATTCCCGACATGGCTAACCGCAAATCATCCTCCACCGTCAATAAGCGTGAGCGATAT
>JBOFNI010000375.1:0-17024 GCA_051658845.1 Brevinema sp.
TTGATTTTAAAAACAAGATCCCTTCAAGATATTCAAGATTCCCTTATGGATCTACAAAAATTATTTCCCGAAACCGCTGAGCGTGTTACTGCATACCAACAAGAATGGGATATCGTTAAAAAATCGAGACCAACAACAAGACGAAAAGCTTTCATGATTATTGCTGTTGATCCTATCTACTCGGTATCAACAAACGATTATCTAAGCGAAGTTTACCAATGCAGTGGTTGGGACAGTGTTGTACAGACTAAAACCCCTTATCCGATTATCTCAGAAGAGTATCTTTTAAATTTAGGAACAGTAGATGATATTCTTATCTCTGCATTTTTTACTAACGAAATCACCTATATCAGTAATATCCAAGAGAAAGTCCGTGCCAAAAATATCGTTGTCATTACCAATGAGGGTATTGTACTTCCATCCCCTTATTTACTGGATATTATTAAAGAGCTTCGTATTATTCAAAGCTCTTTATAAAATATTACTCAAGCGCTATTATTTATTATTTTAACGAAAACAATTTTTTATCGTATTAAAACATTTTGTAACATCGATCAAAGATTCCGTTGAACCCTATCTTTAAAGTTTTTAATAGAAAGCCCTATTTCTTGATATTTTTCCTCCCATAAAATTTGATACGGAAATAAAGCCCCTTTCACGCCAACCGCTTTTGCTCCATACCTTAATAATTCTAAAGCTGAAGAAATTGTTAATCCTCCAGTAAGAAGAAAATTTGCCTTAGGGAGATACTCCAAAATAGAAACAATAGATTTATGGTGCAACTGTGAAGCAGGGAAAATTTGTACTAATTCTGCTTGTGTTTTATACGCTTCATAGACTTCTGTCGGGGTAAAACCTGAAATAATTGCCGGTATTTGATAGAGAGAAGCAACGGTTAAGATTTCTTTTTCTAAGACCGAACTGACTACAAACTTCACACCATACTTGATCATTTGTTCGGCATCCTGTGCCGAATAAAAAAATCCAGCTCCAATACACATTTCCGGATATGCTTGTATCAATTCCTGTAAGGTTTCGGATTCTTCGAGTTGCTGGGGATTTTTAAAATTAATCTGTAAAATAGACACATCCTGAGCAAGCATCGTTTCTACCAACGCTTTAGGATTTTTGATTGTTTCAAAATCAACAATCGGTAAAAACTTAAGAGATAAGATCCTTTCTATTGACACATCCATAAAAACCTCATATAATTTATATATAGTATTTATTATATTATTACTTAAAACAAAATAATTTGCAAGAGAACAAAATGAAAAAAAATATCCCTCAAAAAAAAGAAAGCCCAAAAATCACTATGATTAGCAACAATAAAAAAGCAGGCTTTGAATATGAAATCCTCGAAAAATTTGAAGCAGGGATCGAACTTAAAGGAACAGAAATTAAATCACTCCGAGAAGGACGAGTCAACCTCAAAGAATCTTATATTCTTGCAAGAAATGGTACAGCAAAAATTATCGGTATGAATATCAGCACCTATAATTTTGGAAATATTTTTAACCATACCCCTAAACGAGAACGCCGTCTCCTTCTCCATAAAAAAGAAATTCTAACATTAGAACACCGATCCACTCAAGAAGGATTAACGATTATCCCTCTATCGATTTATATCAAAGGACGCTTGGCAAAACTATCAATTGCACTCTGTAAAGGAAAAAAGCTTTACGACAAAAGAGCCTCTCTCCAAGCCAAAGACACCCAAAGAGAAATCCAACGAACCTTAAAAACCTATCGTTTATAATTACCACTCCGAGAGCATTCCTGACAATTAGGATCATCGGGAATAATTTTAATATGAGTACCAAATACCTGATGAATAACCGTTTCAGGAAGAAAATAAGGACTGCCAAAATAATGCATTGTTTTCATTAAGACTCCTATCTTATCCGAATGGGATACAATAGAACTAATGTCATGGGAAATCAGTAAAATTCCTGTGTTTTCTTTTTTCAGTTCCGATAAAATCTCATAAATCTGTTCGATTGTCGCAATATCAAGTGCATTTGTTGGTTCATCCAAACATAAAAAGCTTGGTTTTGTTGCTAATGCTAGTGCCAAAAGTGTTCGTTGTCGCTGTCCTCCAGAGAGATTCATAAAAAGCTCACTCTTTTTATCACTCATCTTCACTTTAAGCAACACTTCTTCAATCGCATCTTTTTCGGTAGGTGATAAGACGCCTATTTTTTTTGATTGAAACCCTTGAGCTGCAACATCATATACCGTTAGTGGAAGAAGGATATTAACATGAGATTGCTGAGGAAGATAAGCGATATTACATTGAGACACCGCTTTTCGAGGAGGAAGTCCATTGATTAAGATCATCCCATGATCTATCTTTTTAATCCCTAAGATTGCCTTTAATAGAGTACTTTTTCCAGATCCATTAGGACCGATAATGGATAAAAGTTCACCAGCATTTAAAGAGAAAGAAATATCTTGAACCACCTTTTCTCGTCCATAAGAAAGGTCTACATGAGATACTTGCAACATAGCCTACTCCTTTGATAAGAGTTGTGCGAGAATTTCTTGTCCTCGTTCTTCAGATAATTGATGAAAAATAAATCGCTTATATTTTGATTTTGTACCACTATATAATTCTATTGAGGTTTTTGGACACGAAAAAGTCTTAGAAAGGATTTCTATAATTTTTTTATTTGCCACTCCATCAACAGGAGCAGCAGTAATTTTTAACTTTATTCCTTGCTCTTCCATAATAAATTTATTTGTCGAAGAACGAGGGACAACACATAACTCCAATGAAAAGCTCATTAATTGATTAATAAAGAAAGAATCAAACGATACAGTAATTGAACTCCTGTTTCTAACAACATTAAAAAAATAAACATATAGAAAGGAGAAAAATCCATAATTCCAAAACGAAGTGGTGGGAGAATACGTAGTAAACTATGATATATCGGATCAATTAAATTATCAATAAAACGTAAAATAATAATCGAGCGATTAACAGGTAACCACGTCGATAAAATCCAAATAAAAAATACAAAATTATAGATCTGAATGATAAATAATAAAAATTGGAATATTAAATGAAAAAATTGCAGTACATTCATAACAAACTCCTAGTATGTATTAAACAATATTTGACCTAATCGTATCATATCCGCACCTTCTTGAATCGCCCATTCAAAATCATTACTCATCCCCATTGATAATTTCAAAAAGTGTAACTGTGGATATTGTACTATAATTCGCTCTTTTATGCAATATAAGAGATTAAAAGATTTTCTTACCGCAGATTCATCCGTACTCAAAGCTCCTATCGTCATGAACCCTTGAAAAATAATACTAGGATGCTCCAACAGTAAATCGATCATCGGATATAATTCTTGCTCATTACGAATACCATGCTTAGACTCCTCTAAAGATGTATTGCACTGTAGAAAAATTTTCTTTGTTTGTTTGTGTTGCTCAATTTTTGCAATCAATCGTTGCAGCTGATCCAAAGATTCAATACTTTGAATAACATCACAGAGTGCCAGTGCTTTGTTTTCTTTGTTACTCTGTAACGATCCGATAAGATGTTTTTCTACCTTATCCGAAATATAAGGAAATTTTTCTTGAGCTTCTTGAACACGATTTTCTCCGATTAATACAATTCCTTGATCAATTAAGGGTTTGATTTCTTCGAGAGAACGATTTTTGGTTACTGCTAATATTTCTACTTTTTTTGACGTAATTTTATCAATCCGTTCTAAAATACGCTCCAACATTAAAAAGCTCTTCGCAACGCTTCATTTTTTTTACGTAAACGATGTAATTCATACCATAAGAAAATAACAGATAATGCTCCAACAACCAAGTATGAAACAGGAAATGCCCAATAAATCCCCACTAATCCCCACAAACGATTAAAAGTCACAAAACACAAAATTACCGTTAAGGGATAGGCAACAGATAACCAAAATGATTCTTTAGCGTGCCCCATCGCCTGTAACGCTTCAGCGATACAGATATAAATCCCCCAACCAATATAAGTGTATGATTGATGAATAGAAATTTCTTGACAAATTCTAATAATATTTTCGTTTGTTGTAAAAACAGTATAGACACTCGCCGGTGCACACCATAAAAATATACTCGTCGATAAAGATACCCCTATTCCCATCATTAACGTAACCATAATAATCTTTCGTACCCGTCCATAGAGTTGTGCCCCATAATTCATGCCGATTAAGGGTTGAGATCCAATACTAAGAGAAATATTAATCATCGCCATCAGCATAATTAAGCGATTAAATACCCCAAAAGCCGAAAGGTAATCATCACCATAAGGAACTAGAATCACATTTGCCACCGAATATACTCCAACAAATAAAAGTAATCGCATGCCTGTTGGTGTACCAACTTGGATAATTTCTTTAGTAAAAGCAGGACTAATATCCGAACGATGGTGAAAAAGCAGATTCGTATGATATAATTTCATAATACGTCGAATTGCAAAAATAAAAACAATAGCCTGACTAATTGCCGTTGCCAAAGCCGCTCCGGCAACCCCCATTTGAAAAACGATAATAAATAAAGCATCCAACAGAATATTCATCACAGCACCTAGGATATTTAAATAAGTGGAACGTAAGGCTTCTCCTTTTGCACGAAAAGCACCAATCAACATATTATTAATTGGTAAAAGGAATCCCGTCCAAAGAATAATACCACCATAACTTTTTGCATAAGGCAGTGTTCGTTCTGATGCTCCTATTAGTAATAAAAATGAATCTAAGTTAGCCAAAATCGAAAAACTAATCGTATTGGATAAAATAAATAAAGCCCAAAAACTATGGATTAATGAAGATTTGGCCCGTTCTGGGTGTTGTGCCCCTAAGGCTCGGGAAACAATAGAAGAATTCCCAACGGAAAACAAAACCCCCATAGAAATATACATTAACTGAATAACATTAATCACCGATAATGCGGCAAGCCCTTCACTTCCGATATAACGTCCTACAAAGATTGAATCTACAGTATTATAAAAACTATCAACCAATCCCGATACTACCGTTGGAAAGGCTAAGATACATAATAATTTAACAATATTTTCATCTTCTGTAAATCGTTTAACTTTTTCCGACATTTATTTTCCTTTGTCGCTATTAAAAATAGCGATTAATTAATATTTTTGAACTGAGAATCTTTTTCAATAATTTTTCGATATACATGATAAGCAATCATCATTGCCAGCAAAGCATTAACAATATCCGTTACCGGTATCACAAACCATATTCCTTTCATTCCAAAAAAATGAGGGAAAACAGTAAATAAGCAGATACTGAGGATAGGTCGAGATATCGCTAAAAACCAAGCTTCTTTAATATAACCAACAGATTGAACAAATCCTGATAATAGCATATAAACTCCAAATAGAATAAAGAAACTTCCAGCATATGCTAAGGCTTCTTTGGCTAATAGAATAATCCCTAAATCCATTGTAAATAACTGAAAAAACGACAAAGGAATATAAATAAATCCCAAAGATCCCAAAGCCCCAATAAAAAGCATAATCAATAAAGAACGCACTAATGTTTTTTTTAGACGATCCAAACGCTGAGCCCCGTAATTAAAAGAAATAACAGGCTGGGTAGCAAAATTACACCCTTGCATCGGCATAAATGCTAAAGAAATAATACGACTAACAATTCCATAAGCAGCTAAGGCTTCCACTCCATAAGATTCTAAGGCTTTATTTGCCGACAATGTCGATAATGCAACCATCGCTAGTCTAATCCCTGAAGGCATTCCTATCATCGAAATTTGAAAAAACAATACCCAATCATTCGTCAGATAAGCTCTATCAAAAGGAAATATCTTATAAACTTTATTAATATAGTACATAGAACAAAAACATACAACAATTTGTGCCAAAACCGTAGCTAATGCAGCTCCAAAAACACCCCATGGAATATAGATAATAAATAATGCATCTAAGATAATATTTAAGCCCGATCCTAATAAAGCCAAATACATTACTAAATGGGAAAGCCCCTTTGCTCTTAACATCCCGGAAAAAACACCATTCAGAGGGACAACAAAAGCAAAATATAAGATGACCCTTGTATATTCTAAGGCCTCCGGTAATACAAGATCAATCGCTCCAATTGCAGATAAGATGGGCTTTAAAAACAATAAGAAAATTATTGAGATCACTACGGTTACAATCGCTACCGCCCAAGATGTCGTAACAATAATAGCGGTAACTTGATCATATTGTTTGGCTCCAAGAAACCGTGATATTAATGTTCCCGCTCCTACACTAAACATTGCTGAAAATGCAATAAAAATCAACTGAATCGAATGACTAATAGTGAGTCCTGCCAAAGCCGTTGATCCAACATAGCGTCCAATAAAAATAGAATCTACCATATTATATAGAGCAGATGAAATTCCACCGATAATGATAGGAATAGAAAGTTTCAACAATAAGGGAAAAATACGATCCGTATCTAAAATTTCTTTCACAGATTCCCCTTTACGAATACGAGTGGGTAAAAATTTGTTTTAAACTTTCTTCTCGTCTTTTTAATTTTTTAAGTTCCCGAACAATAATGACAACAGTTACAATTGTCCCAAAAATATCAGTAAACGGAAAGGTCAGCCACACGCCATTAATTCCAAAGACCCAAGGTAAGGTATTCATCCCAAACACCATCAAACAAGGACGGAGTAAGGATAAAAATAAGGCTTCTTTAGGATGTCCCATTGCCAATAAGGCCCCCGAAGAAAAAATCTGAAGACCGTAAAGAAAAAAAGTAATTCCCATGGTTTTTGATGCTGTTGTTGTATAAGTAATAATATCCAAAGAATCGGTAAATAATTCAAAAATAAAATTAGGAGCAATCATAAAAAGAATCGATGGAAAAACCCCCAATAGGGTCGCAAAAGTAATTCCTTTAAGGATAATATTTTTTACTTTTAAGAAACGATTAGCTCCATAATTATAACCGATTAAGGACTGTGTTCCTAAATTAGAACCAAAAATTGGCTGGTAAGCCAAGTGTAAAATCCTCATCACAATCCCATAAGCGGCTAAGGCACTTGTTCCATATACCGCTAATGCCTTATTTGCAGAAATCCCCATAATTACGAATGTTATAACCCTTAAAAAATTAGAAATCCCGATACTATAAATCTCTCTTATTAATCCCCATGTCATTCTCTTAATATAGTACAATTCAAAATGAACATGATAAAAATAAATAATCTTTTTTATTAATATAGCTGTTACAATTAATTGAGCTAAAATTGTTGCCCATGCTGCTCCGGCTACTCCCCAACCAAATCCGACAATAAATAAAGCATCCAAAAAAACATTCAACGATGCTCCCATCAAAGCAAGTAACATAATACTTTTAACTTCACCTCTAGCCCTAAGAATCCCTAACATTACTCCATTAGTCGGTACTAAAAAACCAAACCATAGAATAACTTGACCGTACTCTCGAGAATAAAATAAGGTTTCAGATGAAGAGCCTAAGTATAATAGAATCGTATCTAAATAAAACAATAATATTAAGGAAAACACAAGTGTTGACATAAAACACAAAAAAGCCCCGTTTACAATCGTATCATTTACTTTTTGGGTATTATTGGAGCCTAAAGCACGAGAAATAATAGACGCCATTCCAGAACCATATAAGCTTGATAATGCTAATAAAAAGTTTTGAATAATACTATTGACGGTTAATGCAGCTAATGCTTTTTCTCCAACAAAGCGTCCAACAAAAATCGAGTCCACCATATTATACAATGCTTCCACCAAGCCTGTTGCCATCATTGGCAACGATATAGCAACAATAGAATACATTATCCGATCATCATTCAACAAAGAATGTTGATCTTTTGTTTCACCAGACATGATCTCCTCATTATGGGTAATAAATTTTTCTATAAAAAAACAAGAATACCTAAAGGCACCCTTGCTTTTCTGCAATCATTAAAATTTATGATTAATATTAAGCGATTAATTTACAGGAAGTTCCTCAGATATTAGCTGTTGAGAAAGAAGATACGCCTTCCCCATCGCAAAAGAAAGCCATACCGATTCAGGATAATCCCACTCAATCATCTGATAATATTCAATTGCTTGATCTTTATTGCCCAGCACTTCATTATTACGGGCAATAGCAATAATAATATAATCTCTAAGAAATTTTTTCTTATCTAAATCCATTGCCTGTTGGTAAAAATCCAATGCTGTAGCAAAATCAAATCGCTGTTCTGCATTAATACCATCAACCATTGCAAGTGTCGCGCCCCAAAAACCGGGATGTTTATTTTTGATACTTTCTAAATAATCACTGTCCCCTAAGCTTAAAAGAATCGTCGGATCATCCACAATCGCATTTAAATTACTTAAGGGGAGAATCGTTTGTATCAAGAGAACTGCTCTTACTCCAGCTGTTGTTCCAGCATAATCTGTCGTAAGAATATCCAAATCATTTAAAGCCTGTTGATATAGATTCTTCGCCTGAGGCAAAGTAGGAGATTCTATTGTATACATTTGATTCGGTTGTGCTTGAATATCATTAATCACAGCATATATTTTTTGCCAAGTATCATCAAAAAGAATAGCGGCTTCTCGTTCTTTAGTTGTATTAGACTGATAAATATAACCTATTAAAAAAGAAAGAACTAAAACCCCACCTAACACAGCTAATACAAGAACACGTTTTTTTATTAAGGAATTTAAAAAACTTTCGACTTTTGTTTCCATAGTATTCTCCAAAAATATACGACTATTTCTTTTTAAGAGCATCTCCAAGAATTGATCCTAATGTTGGAGTTTCTTGTGTTTGAGAACTCATTACTTGGTTAATTGCGGCACGTTCTTCGGCATAAGTCACTTCTTTAATGCTGAGTTCGATTTTTTGATGATTAATCCGTCGGACGGCTGCCTGTACCGTATCGCCTTCTTTACAAACTTCTTTAATATCATTAACCGTATTCACCGATAATTGAGAAATATGAATAAAGGCCATAATATTATTTTCCAGTTCTACTTCCACACCATCTGTAAAAATTTCTTTTACCACACCGGATACTAAGGAACCAACTGGATGATTATCGGCAAAATTTTGGTATGGATTTTTTGATAATTGCTTAATTCCCAATCGAAGTTTTTCTTTTTTAGCTTCTATATTAAGAACAACTGCAGAAACATGATCGCCTTTTTTAAAGTGTTCTGCAAGATTAAGATTATCATTCGACCAATCAATATCTTCCTTTCTAATTAAACCTTGAATGCCATCTTCAAAAACAACAAAAATACCAAACTCGGTAATTGAAGTGACTTTTCCTTGATGAATCGTTTTTAGTGCATAGTTAACCTCGGCATTAGACCAAGGATTTTCTAATAAATCTCGCAGTGATACAGAAATTCTTTGTTTTTCATGATCTAATTCTTTAATTTTAACCTCTAAACGATCGCCCAAATTAAGGAGTTGTTTAGGATCTCTATTTACCCAGCTCATCTCACTCACCGGTAGAATCATTTCTACGCCATTGTCATCTTCTAAAATGACCAATCCTCTAGCAAAACGTACTACCTTTGCGTTAATATTATCTCCCACTTTTTTTGTTTTTATGAAAACAAGAGTAGGATTTTCGATTGCAGCTTTACGAGAAACTTTAATTGATTTTTTTGTAGAATCAATTTGGTCGATCACGACCTCAAACTTATCTCCAACTTTAAGAACATCATTTAGATTTTTAATATATTTCCAATCCAATTGTGTAATATGTAGAAACATTGTTATATTTTCTGCTGTTACTAATGCAAAACTATCTGCAATAGAACTTACAGTAACAGGTATACGATCACCAATTTTGTACATTGAAGTAAATTGAGTAAAATATTCTTTTTGGAACTGATCTCTAAGAACCCTCTCCGACACCACAATACGATCTCTTTCCATTTTAATAACAACAACATTAAACGACTGTCCAATTAATTCTTGTTCATTTTTGGGAACACGAACATGAGAAAACGGGAGAAAGGCTTCAACGCCATTAATAGAAACCATATATCCTACATTTTTTGATTCTTTATTCATTAACACACGGGTAACCGTAGCTGTAACAGGGGTATTATTTTCTACCGATTCCTGAAGATTTTCCAAACTCCGAACAATCAATGCTTTTTTTTGAGAGACTTGGGCAATCCCATCTCTCATCCCCATTTGTACAATATCTATTTCATCACCAATAATAACAGAACCTAAAATCTCTGTATTTGGAAGAATCATTTCCGATTTACCTCCCAATGCAATAAAGAATCCGTTTTCTGTTTGAGAAACTACTTTTCCTTTTTGTACTGTTTTACCTTGTTGACTATCTTGTTTTGGTTCATTCATCGCTTGTAAAAAGATATCATCGTAAGTGTTCATACTCCACTCCGTTTACTATAAAAATTCACTGTCCTACATTATCTATAATTTTTCATAAAATATCAAGTAAATTTGCAAAAAACATCCTATTTTAAAGAAATATTTGTGATTTTAAAAGATACCGCCTGTCTTGTCTTGATATAAGAAATCGTTTTTACCGAAACAGGAATATATTTTTGCTCTATTTGCTCCCAAGAAATATCTAAGGTATAGACCTTTTTACTATTTTCAAAATATTGTATTTGATCCACTAATCCCAAACGACCTTCCGTAAATAGATATTGGATTTCCTGATCACCTCTTTGATAAGAAACACGATACTGTCCAAGTTTTACCATCTCCGTCGTAAAACGTTTTTGAAGCCTTACATAGGCAGAAGTATTTAATAAAGGTAGTAACATCATATTAATATAATTGGCTTGAGATTCTAAAGCGTATTCATAAAACGGCTCTGTATCCTTAACCAACATCGTAATTCCCTTATCATTATCATAAGATAATACTACTCGATAAGGTTTTTTAATCTTCCCTTTTAGAAGAAGATCAGCACTTTTATCTTCTAATTGAGCAACGAATGATAGAGCAGTTTGTGCAAAATGCTTCTCTCTCAAAAGATAAAATTGATCCTCTGCATACATATGAGAAATACCAAGTAACAAAAAAAATATAACCATCATAGGAAGAAAAGCCTCCGTAAAAATTGAGCAAAGGAAGAATATTCACTCCATAACAGCACCCGATCAAGAAAATCATCAGATTTTTCCTGATTGACCTCTTGTGCCAAAGTTGTCGTATCGATAAACTCCCCTGAAGAAATATTTGTAATCCGAAGGCGTTTTAATCCATCAGCACCATAAGAAGCTAACACCTCTCTTCTTCTCGCTGCACCAATATAGTAGGCAATACCATTCTTTTGGTATAATTCCGCTTCAATTACAAACGACTTATCTTTATTAAAACGGACAGCTAGCACCCCATTAGAGCCGTCGGCAACCCATAAGATATCCTCATAAGGATAGACAGAGAACGATTCTCCCACTAAAGAAATCCTCGCTACCTGATTGCCAATCCTACGATCAGATTTTTTTTCATAAAGCAGTAAACCGTCCAGCTTATCGGTGACTACATAATACTCATCTCCATAAAAATTGTAAGGAATCACTGATGTAACATCAGAAAATGGTTTTTTAATAGAAGAAATCACTTCCCAAGATAAACGATCAACAATAAGAATCCCCTCAAAGCCCGCAGCAATATAAAAAGTATCTCTATCCGTACAAACATTTTTGACAGAAGAAATCGCAATATTTGTTTTTACCGTCTCAAACTGTGTCTGTACCTGATATCGAGGGAGTTGTCTCAGTAATTCCGCAATAATAGAAGTATCCACACTCTCAAGAATAGACGTATAATCTCCTTGAACCCAATAATCGTACATCTCACGGATATTAATCCCCGAATTTTCGAATAAGGGAATTAACGAAAGTGCCGAATCCGCTTGTTGGAATAAGACAGCAAAAAGACGCTGTAATTCCTCTTCGTTTAATGCTAGCAATCGATTCTTTAAATCTTCATTTTCCGCCACAAAAAACGGACGACCTAAAGCCTCTACTGTCCGTTGAATCTCCAAACGGGCATCCCCGACTTGCCTACGATTGGCAAAAGGATTATATGTTTCATTGTGGACAATACCGGTATCAATCACTCCTGCTAAATTAATATTAGACAAAAGCGACTCTTCAAAAAGTGTTTCTGTTTTCTGATCAAGGATTTGCGGTATTGTGTTGTTTTGAGCAATTTGTGGTAATCCTGATAACGAAATAAGATTTTGAAGATCTTCCGGTGCAATTTCGATGGGTACATTTGTATCTAATTGAGCCATTATCTCTGGGGTGAGATTTGATTGTATTTGCGCAGCAAAATCAATATCCTGTTGTGCTGCAAGATTCGGTATTACACTATTATTGAGTATATTATTTAAGGACTGAGGATCTATCTGTTTAATAATATCTTCTCCAAGAATTCCTTGAGCAGTATTTAATACATTAGATAATAAGGCTTGATTCGTAATCGTTAATATTTGTTGAAGTTGTTCTCTCTGTTGTTCCGGAATAAAAGGAATATTAGAAATAACAGAAGAAAATAAAGTAGGATTATTTAAAGCAAGATTGACCAAACTATCTAAATCGGTAATTTGAGAAATATTAGTAATATTAAGGGCGCTGGGAGCGGCTAAAGATAAAAACTGTTGCGCCGGACGATCAATATCTAAAGAAGCAACAAAATCCACTAAGGATGCAATCTGTGGTAATTCAAAATAACTATTGGAAATAAAAGATAAGTCATAAGAAACAATCCCTATATTTTCTGTAGCTGCTAAAATATGATAAATTCCTTGAGGATTAAAACTAGTTATTGTATGTTTAATCCTAAGATTTGGAGCCGTTGCTAAAGAACCGACAGGTCTAGTACTTTCCGGACTAATCTCTGCCAAACCAATCCCTCCCCCTGAAAGAGTATCATAAGCATAGATAAGATTGGTCATTGTTTCCGTTTCAAGAATTTCGACAGTACGAACGTATACTTGTTCCAATTCTTCGGAGTATAAGTCGGTTAACGACAGAGAGAGAACAGGATCCATCGAATCTCCAACTATACGATAAACAAGAATCCCTCCCGATCCTGCTGCCGTATAGATTAAATCACCTTTTTGGATAAAATTCCTAATATCTTCAAAAGCAGGCGTTGGAGACACTGCAATAGTTGCCAAAGGGTAAGCAATAGAATTATCATATTGAAGTCTACCACAAGACACAGTAAAAAATAACACTAGATTAAAAAAAAGAAATATTTTCTTTATAAGATACCTCATTCCTCTTGATACTTTTATTATAACTATAAAGTCCAAAAATATCAAACAAGATTCACTTGGTTAGTCTTCAATAGTTGCAAAATCTAAAAAATTATAAGATACTTTATAAGAATTTCTGTTTTTCTTTTTATCTGTTCTTTCGTGGAGGAGAATTTTATGCCCTTACTGACCTTGTTTCTATTATTAATATCAACATCCGTATACGCTGTTGATCCTATTATAGAAGTTTCTGTTGATCCCAAAACAATCGGTACGAACGAAACTGCTGAAATTCGTGTCAGTATTATTAATGAAGATGCTACCCAGCCTCCCACGTTATCCGCTTCTTCTGACAAATTTACTATTTCTTATCGAGGACGTTCTTCCCAACGTTCTATCAATATTATCAATAACAATATGGAAGTGAGAACAAGCTATTCTTATAGTTATCAATTTACCCCAAAATCCTCTGGTACTTTTACCATTCCAGCTTTTATCGTTACGACAAAACAAGGAAAACAGATTTATAGTGATTCTCTCCAAATTAAAGTTGATAGTGTTACCAGTATGCGTCCCCAAAACCTTGGATTTGGTATGAGTCCTTTTAGTAGATTTTTTGAAGATCCCATCGATGCTTTTTTAGTATTGCGTATATCCCAAGATAGAATTCCACAAAATACTGGAATGTTTGCCGATCTGTATCTATTTTCCAATGACCCCAATTTGCTCAATAATACCCAACAGATGCAACAAATACAGCAGGTACAGTTTGACGGGGGATTAATTCATGAACTAAGATACCAAGATGATAAGAATCTAATCACCGAACAATTTGGACTGTCGATCTATTACGGTAAGATTATCCGAAAGTTTTTAATCTTTCCCCTAGAAAAAGGATCCTTAAATCTTCGTCCACCAGGATATTATTACCGCCAAGGAATCAATGCTTTTAATATTTTGGGAGATCCTATCGAAATTCTCTCATACCCTATCACAGATACCTTAACTTATATTGGTCAGGAAGTTACCCTTTCTCACCAACTTTCTTCTTCTAATATCAATGTTTCCGATGAACTCCAACTCTCTTTTATTATTGAAGGAGACGGTAATGTCGATTTTTTTGCCGATCCTTACGGCAATCTAAAACTTCCTAATCTTTTTATTTCCAAACCAGACACCTCCTTAGAAGTCGGAATAGTTAACAGCAATCATCTTTATATGAAAAAAACCTTTACCTATACTATTATTCCCAGACAATCAGGCTCTTATACATTTCCACCAGTTACTTTTTCTTTTGCGAATACCAACGGTATACCCACCAATACCCAAGCACCAGCTATTATATTTACTGTAAATAACGGAGCACAAAGTACAAGATCCGATCATTTTATCCCTTTTGAACAAGTACCACAAAGTCAAAGCTATTACTCTGGGGCAAAAGTAATAGTATTATCTATATTTTTAGGAATCCTTATGATGTGTACTTCGTTCTTTTATTCTCAAAAGCAACAAAGACTCTCCTCAGATACCCGTTATGCCCGTGCCAGCAAAGCAAAAAAACGGCTACAAAAAATCCTATCGGATAGTGAACAGGCTATTAAAAATAACGCCTATAAAGATGCCGCCCGATTAATTCGGCAGAGTATTCTTTATTTTTGTGCCGATAAATTCGGTATAAGCAACTCTTCTTCTCCTCAAGAAATCATTGATTTTTTAGCACAAAAGAACAGCTCCTTTACCAATCAAAAACAATTTCTAAACTTACTAAATGATTTGGATTTTTATGCCTTTGGTTCTACACCTTCTCAAATAAAAATTACTGAGTATCTGTCCGATGCCTATCAAATGTTGGAAGAGCTTGATAAAATCAATATCAAATCATAAAATATTCTCGACAAAAATACAGCAAAAAAATGAGATAATCAACAAATTATAAAATGAGACAAAAAGGTTAGATTTGATCAAGGTGATGAGAAATAGTCTCTAAGATCAGATCTTCGTTCTGATAAAACCGAGTATACATATTATCTGGGTCGGTATGAAGTCGATAGTCCCAAACAATTCCCATAATCCCAAAAGAAAAAATACTATAAATAGACCATAATAAAAAATTTCTTTTTTTCTTAGGATCAATCACAAACACAATAGGGTACTCTATCCAAGGCTCTTTATTAATTTCTGAAGTGATTTCATACTCGATCTCTTGAATATTATTCCATGAATTGTTTAACTTAATTTGGTAAATTATTAAATGAGCAATAAATAATAAAATCATCAGTACCACATATTCTAGTAGATAAAACTCAAGAATACGGTCTTGGAAAATCACAACAATTGTAGCAATAGTCAGTGCCATCATAACAACAGTTAAAAAAGCCGGAATAGAAATAGGATAAAGAGCATTAACTTTTTGTACTAATTGAGGATTATGGATTTTCGTTAATTGCAATAGATCCTGATACCATTCCTTTTTACGAATAATAAATTGATTAAGTCGCTGAATACGGAGATACAAAAAAATATAGTAAGGAATATGGTATAGTTGATTCCATTGACCAATCGATTCCTGATTTAGTGTAAGAAATACATCTATTCCTACTAAAATAAACGCCACTCCTATATAAGATAAAATCACATATCCATAAGGACACAAAGACCCACCTTTCCTTTGTTGACTATTTTCGACAAGACGCTCATAATATTCCTTCATAATATTAAAACCCCTATATATAAATATTATTTATTTTTTTTAATTGATAATCGAGAAAATATTTTCCGTAGACGGATTAAAGGACAACCAAAAATAGCTTCATAAATGATACTTCCCTGTAATTTGGTTTCCCCTATTGTTCGATCAATAAAAACAATAGGTACTTCTTGATACTTAAATCCAGCATAATAAGAGGAAGCTTTCATCTCTATTTGGAACATATACCCCTTGGCATGAATTCGATCAAAATCAATACTTTCTAAGACTTCTTTTGTATAGGCATTAAAACCACCAGTAAGATCACTCACAGGAACTCCTGTCGTAATCCGTGCATAAAGATTAGCATAAATACTAAGAAAAAGACGCTTAACATCCCAATCCAACACTCGAACCCCACCAATATACCGAGAACCAAAAACAGCTTGTACCCCCTCATGGAAACAATCAATAAATTGTTGTAAATCTTTAGGATTATGCGATAAATCAGCATCCATCTGCACAACAAAATCATAACCTAACCGTAGTGCTTGCTGGAAACCGGCAATATAAGCTCGTCCTAGTCCATCTTTTGTATCTCGGGACAATAAAAAAATCCTCTCATTAAATTTTGGAAGATTTTGGACAATGGTAGCCGTACCATCAGGAGAATTATCATCTACCACTAATACATCCAAAGGATAGTGATCAACAATCTGTGGGATAATACGTTCGATATTTCCCAATTCGTTATAGGTAGGAATTATTACTAAACCTTTCATGAATACTCCTTAGTCATCTATGAATATATTATAGATAAGAGTATAAAAAAATTCAACTATTACCAAATACTAAGATATGCCATATCAAGATAAATTTGAAAATTAACAAAAATTCGGTTATAATAAACCTAGTCTTGAGAGACAAAGATATATATAAGGAATCCCCTATGAAAAAACTCCTATTTTTCGCTGTTTTTTTTAGTATTACACAAATTATTTCTGCAACAGAAACAACATTCATTAGCGATAACGGTTTTAATCAGGTTTGGCTATGGCAGCTTTCCAAC
>JBOFNI010000376.1:0-1561 GCA_051658845.1 Brevinema sp.
GAAGCTGGTCGTGGATTTGCTATTGTGGCGGAGGAAATCAGACGATTATCCGAAACAACGAATAAAAACGCTAAAGAAATTCGTACTGTGGTGGATACGATGGTCGAAAAAATCGGTAATTCCGTAGAACAGGCTCGTATTGCTGGAGAAGATCTCCAGCAGATTAACAGTTATTCGGAAAATGTAGCGGAACGCATTGCTCAATTGAATAATATGATGCAACAACAAAATGTTGCTACTCATGAAATGATTTCTACTGTTGAAGGTTTGGTAAATCTTGCTCAAGAAATTAAAATCTCTATGGAAGAACAGCAACAAGGTCTTCATGATTATAGTAATACAATTAAAGATCTTAAAGATAATTTTAATGAGGTTAAATCAACATTAGACGGTCATATGTCTAGTGTTAGTAATCTCTTAGTTATTTTAACGGATATGGGGATTCGAATCCAGATTCAAAAACGAATTATGGATAGCATTGGAGAAATATTGCAATTATATAAAGTGAATACTGATCAACAGGTTTCTGATGAATATATTAAAGAAAGTCAAGACCAATTATTTTTGGAAGAGCAAAAAAAAATTAACGATAAAATAGAGTCTTGAGAAAAAATAAAAAATTAAAAAAAGCCGGAATTTTCCGGCTTTTTTTATGGCTTAATTGTTAGATTAAATTGTCGTTGTATTCCAAAAACTTCAGGAGACGTTAGCAGATGTACACTTGTAGGAGAAGCTGTCCAAGTGCCCTCGTATTTAGTAATAATAGAATAACGTACAGTCGTGCTGTTATTGATACTGGTATATAAATAAACTTTATCATCACTAGGGATATAAGAGCTGTTTCCACGAGTTTCCTTAAGCACAATACCGGCGTAAAGAGGATCAATAATTTCTATATACTGAGTACCCTGATTTTTAGATGTGATGGTTAATTCTACGGTATACTCTTGTCCGATTTTGAGATTTTCTGGAGAGATTTCTTTGTCGTTATCGTAGAGTGTTTTTTTAATTTGATAGCCACTATCAATCGAATTACTGATTACTGTAGGCATATACGCATAAAGGATATTATAAAATAATTGATTGTCTGTTTGTAACGATAGATCTATTGCTGTATTATTAATGGGAATACTTATAGTATTGTTTGTTTCGTTAAGCTGATATTTTTTTCCGTTAGCGGTAATAAAGGCATGATAAGTTGTTGCACTAGGGTATTTTACAGAAAAATCAATAAAAGCGAAGAGATGATCGATATTGTTAATATTTAGGTTATTAAGAATTTTGATACCATCAAGATAAGAACCGTAATATCGAATAAATGCCGTGGTACTGAATCGTGATTGATCCTTGAGAAGAATACTGAAGCCGGTTTCTGTAATTTGACCAGCTAACTTTTGTGTTTGTTTAGAGATTTCTTGAAGGGGAAAACCTAATTTGTACATAGAGTCCAAAATCAGTGCTTGGATCAGTGGGATGTCCGGAAGTTGGGGATAGATACTACTAAAACTGTCTATATCAATTAATTTATGGGAGGCTAAGACATTTAAGGCGTATATTCGAG
>JBOFNI010000377.1:0-1136 GCA_051658845.1 Brevinema sp.
GGCTTTCATTCAACAAGGGAGCTTCCAGGCCCTTTAGATTTAAAAAAAGAAACTGCTTTGGCAAAGAGACAGATGGGGTATGAGGTCAAGCAGCCGTTCTCTGTTGCTGCACTTGATTTTGTCCTCGAGTTGTTTCAGCCTGGTGCTTATGTGGGCGTTCCTCCAGAGAAAAAAGGCCAAAGCAAGAGTTGCAAGCCAACCTTCAGAGTTGAACAATACCAGGCACTGCTGGGATTTGAACCCCGGATCTCCTGTTTACAAGACAGGCACTTTAACCAACTAAGCCACAGCACCAAAGTTTGTCTACTTCTTGTCTTACTGTCTGTAACTTCCACCACAAACTGTCTATTTAGGTAAAGACACAGATGGGGCATGAGCTCAAGCACCCTTTCTCTATTACTGAAGTTGATTTTGTCCTTGAGTTGTTTCGGACTGATGCTTGTGTGGTTGTTCCTCCAGAGAAAATGGCCAAAGCAAAAACATCAAGCTGTAACGGTAGTGGCCGAACGACAACAAACTTAAACAAAAAAATAAAGTTTCGGGCGCCAGACAGGTGTAACACTGTCACAAATATGTTCATTTAATTTAACCTGGATAGCAGAACCACCCGTTACAGGACAAAAAAAACTAATTCATTTCAAAAGAAAGATTAATTACACAGTCTCACACAAAACAAAAACAAGACTTTAAACGCTGGAGTTCGCGGCCACTCGTGATGGAAATGCGTCAATCGGCTCGTTCCCAGCGGCGGCAGTTTCGCGTCGAATGTGCGAATGTGACTGTCAAGGGTGTGTATGGGAGATGACAGCGCTCTCTCTCTCTGTTACGGTCACACAGCCGTTCACACAGCCCGAGCCGGTATCGGTAGTCGAGGTTAACACATCCGGGGAAGTAACCAGGCAAACTTTACTTGTCTTGGGAAAACAAACTAGCTTACCCGGGATAAAACAGAGCAGATCTTTAACGCTTCGTGAAGATAGGACTCTCTCAAGCTTATCGCAGCCTCTCGGATCTTTTCTCAGCACCTCCATACGCCTCAACTCTCACCGGTACGCCACCCCTCTATATCTGACTTCCTTCCGCCATTAATTGGAACGCTCCACCCCTCTCGTTTTCTTTCGTTGGTAACCGCCACA
>JBOFNI010000378.1:0-20955 GCA_051658845.1 Brevinema sp.
GTTTTTTCCTGAGCTGCAGTAGGAATATACAGCCCACTAGCGGTTTTTTCTTCCCCAGCTCTTACTTCAATAAGAATACGGCTTCCAATAGGTTTTACAGCCATCGTATACCTCCTAGTATATCATTCATTTATTTTATGTTTTCTGTTATAATATATAGCAATTTTCATGCCAAGTCAATCAAAAACGGGTACTATCCGGATTTTTTTCCCATTCTTTAAGTAATTCCCTTGTTAATCCCCATCGATCTAATCCTAGGGTGTACCAATTAGAAGGATCACCGATAATAATCTTCTCATATTGATGATAGATAGCTCTCATTAATTCTTCTTTACTATGAGCAACATTGGATAATATCTGTGTATCGATATCCACCGTATAAATACCATTCCCCACAAAAGAAGTGTAACCACAAAATAGTTGGGAATTCATCTTTATTGCCAAGCCTGCTGTTCCTTGAGGTACAGCAACTTCTCTGCCAAAAAAAGGAATAAATAAAGGATCAAACCAATAAGTTTGATCAGCTACTAAAGCCACCCCACCTCCGGATCTCATATGTTTCAATAATGGTTTCATTTCGGAGATTTCGTTATAAATAGTTTTGATCCCCAAAGCTTGGCGTAAACATTGAAGATGCCTGTCAATCCAAGGATTAAATTGCCGTTCTACCAAGCACACCAAAGAAAGCCCAAGATTTGCCATTAAAGAACCTAAGAGTTCCCAGTTACCAAAATGCAAGGTGAAACCAACAAAATTATGATGATGATTATGATGATAAATAACAGATAATTGATCATGTTGTTGAATCCGAATATAAGAAAGCTTTTCTTGAAAATCCATCCTTATAAATGCAAGCATTTCTAAAATAATCCTTAGTTCATATCCCGCAATAATACAATACAGATCCTGTACTTCCTGAACAGATATATTCATAATAGAAAGATTTTTATCAATAATCGCTTTTTTTTTTGGATTTAATTTTAATAAGAGTTTTCCAATTTTTTTTGAAAAAGGGTAAATCCTTTTATAAGGAATAAATAACGATAAGAGATGAATGAGAGGTAATAAAAAAACAGTCTCCATAAACATAACGATCTGTCGACTAATCGAAAAATTACGTTTTGCCATCAGTACCTACGATATCGTTGAACTGTCTTCTCGTAAACGCTTTTTCTCTGCTTTCTCCGTTTCCTTCAGAAGACGCTTTTCCTCTTTTTCTCTTCGTTTTCGTTCTTTTGTCATCTCACGTTGTATTTTTTCTGCGACCCGTTCTTCTTTACTAATCTGCTTATTAAGAACAGATTGTGCTTTTTTATCGGCTAAGAAGACTATATCTTCCTGCTTTATTAATGTTTTATATTCTTTTCTGTTACGAATCCGTGCCGTCATCATCCTAGCAAGATTTTGAACCGTAGTTGGGGCTCCTCGAAGATTTAATATTTGATCAAAATAAGCCAAAGCTTGATTGTACTTTCGTCTGTTAAAATAGATAAAACCAGCTTCATAACTTGCCCAAGCGACGGCTGTAGGATTATTTGCAAAAATATCAATAGCATTCGTATAAAAATACAGTGATTTATTATAAAAATTAGCAGAATACGCTGTTGCACCCATATCCAATACTCGATCAGCAGGCAGTTGTCGTAAAATCTCCTCAGAAGGAACATAAATCGAGTAAGGATTGTAAGGAGGCATAATATCATAAGTAGAAAGAGGGATATTTTGTTCAGGAATCAAAGTCTTAGAATCCTTAACCATCATTGTATGACTTGGTAAAACAAACATCATCCATATTAAGAAAAATTTCATTATTGATCCTCCATAAGAGTTAATAAGTTGTTATATCGCTTCATAATAATTTCGTTAGCAGGTGACAGCTCCATTGCTTTTTCCAATTCACCTTGTGCTTCATGGTAGAGTTTACGGCTCATCAGAGCTTGTCCCAAACTATCTCGATACGCCGGATTCTCAGGATCCAATTCTACTGCTTTTCGGCATAAGGAAATACCTTTTTCGATATCTTTTTTACTTTCTATCAGAATATAGCCAAGATTATTAATAGCTCCAGCATAATTAGGATCAATTTCCAAAGCTTTATTTAAAGCATCAATCGCTTGATTGACCATCTTCCTTTCGTAAAATACAGCTCCTAAGGCAGAATAAGCACCCGCTTCCGGCACACCTGTTTGTAGCGCCTCTCTAAATGCTCTTTCCGCTTTACTATAAGCTTTAACATCTGCATACGCTTTACCAAGAAATACCAAACACCGAAGTCGCTGACCGGGATCAAGTTTAGCACTCTTTGCTTGTTCCAAATAACGAATCCCACTATGGTAATTTTTGGTACGAACCATTAATAACCCCAAATAAAAACTGTATAACGGTTCCGTAGGATTTGATTCATATAACTGCGTAAATTCTGTAATAGCATAGGTATAATCACCTGCTATAGCACTTTCTGCTAAGATATCTTCCAGCTGATTAATTTTAAGATTCATTTTTTTCCTCAAACAATACCAAATTATCTTTACTTCTCATTGTTAATCATAGCAAATTTTGTTAGAGAAATCAAATTATTGCCCTCTTAATTATTAGAGTATTCATTCAAAATAAACGATTAAAAAAGCCCTCAATTTTTGAGGGCTATATTTATAATAAATTAGCATTTGCTAAACTATTTGATAGTTCAATATTACTGGAAATATCATGATAACGCGATAATAGAGAAACCGTCTCATCTGATTTTCCGACTAAAGAAAGCAATTCAATAGCGATCGTACAAATACGTATATCAGAGCTAAATTTAGTAAGTAATTCTAAAATCATCTCATACGCTTGATCTAGATTATGTTTTTTAATCGTCAATCTGATTTTCCCAACATAGGCATACTTATCTTGGAAACAATCCCAAACAATTTCGTACTGTTCTTCTGCTTCTTCTAACATATTTTCTACTAAATAGGCATCTGCAATCCGAGTCATAATCTTTGGATTATTTTGATCCCTTTCAAGAAGTTCTTTCCAAAAAGGAATAGATTTTTTATATTCTTTTAAACCTCTAAAGGTATCTGCAATTCCATATAAAACAAAATTATTATGAGGAGCAATTTTATATACTTTTTGATAATAAGTCATCGCTTTTTCAAAGTCACGACGAAAACGATAAATATTCCCTACAATAGTTAAAATATTAACAAATTCAGGGTATAAATCTAATAACTGCTCCCAATAAATCAATGCCTGATTATAATTTTTGTATTTATAATATAAATCTCCCAAGCCCATCAAAGCAAATTTATTCGTTGATTGGTATTTGAGTGTTAAAAGATAATATTGCTCTGCTTTTACAAGATTACCCAAGCTACGATAAGCATCAGCAATACGTGCAAGTGCTAGAAAATCTTTATTATCAATCTCAATATACTTAAGCCACCAAATCAACTCTTGTTGTCGATCTTTAATACCACGATAAGAATTTGCCAATCCTTTTAATGCCAATTTATTTTTAGGATTATATTCTAAAGATTGATGAAAATACTTGATCGCTTTACTAAATTGTAATTCGACCCGATGGATATTTCCAATACCGGCATAAATCTTAGCACAACTGTAGTTATCTAATAGAGATTTATTACTCTCTAATTCCAGATATAGGTTTAAGGATTCGTCATATTTTTTTTGTAATGAAAGAACCTTTGCCTGCTCTATCTTTACCTGCATGTCTGACATTAATTAACCCCTTGAATAGATTGAATAATCTATTACATTATTATTTTGCTTGCATTTTAATTACTTCTACTTTCTTATCCGTATTATATCATATTTTTGTGAACTTTTCAACATTTAAACAGTTTTTTTAATTATTTTACCAAATTATTTTACCAAAAAGCCCATATCCCTCATTAGCGTATGATATTCAACCAAAAATACAGGATCTTTAATTACATATAATTCAGTAGTAGAAAAATGATAGATTAGATTTCTTAAAATATCCAATCGTATCGGATCCATATAAATTTTTATACTCCAAAATAACATCCGAGCATAACGTAACATCGCTACATTCTTTTGTTGTAAGGTTTTCTGAAGAAATTTATCAAACACCCTAATTAAAGGTTCTAAATAAAATCCCATTTCTTCTTGAGAAACCATAATATTTTTTAATAATTCTATTTCTTTAACAAAAAACTCAATATCTGAAAGAGTTGCTTGTCGCATAATATTATCTGCAAATTTATAAATTTGCGAAATAAAATGAAAATGAAGAATAGCTTTCTCATAGGGAAGTAATAAATCTTCTACATCCCAGACAGCATTAAGAAAAAAGGTGTTCTCTCCTACTCCATCACAACTTGCATCAATATCAATTTGCGTATGCTGAGAAAGAAATCGTATCCGTAAAAACAGTGGGAGATTTATTAACTGAGATAATTTCCAAGACTCATCTTTTAAATCCCATAACCACTCATCATCATAAATAACCATTGATGAATTCAGTTGTTTCCATAACAGGGTATAAATCGAAGAACTGTTACTCATATCTAAGATACATGCTATTTTAAACTTTTCCCCTACCGTGTCTACCATATCAATAACAAAACATCTTTTTTTCAAATCCGTATATAAAACATCTATTCTAAATTCATTGGTTTCTAAAAAGCGTTTGTCTCCTCCTTTACTAATCGTCAACCAACAAATATATTCAATAAACGACGTTCTACTGATTTTATATTTAACAATACTATTATTGAGAATATCCTCACCATTAAGATCTCCAAACACGTTACTCCGTGCTTGAGAAAGAACATCCGCAAATTGCTTTACAGCAGAATGATCTAAAAATTCTTGAGAAAACTCGTAAGCCCTAACTGCATACAACAAATCTTGAATTGTTTCTATCCCCGAAAAATCTGAAAAAAACCATCCACAACTAGTATACATCAACATCCCATAACGAAGCGATTCCATTACACATAAAACATTCTGTTGTTCTTCGTGTGTTAGTACTTTTTTTTGGTGTTTTATAAAAAAATCTTGATAATATTGATCTTCTCTTTTAACCATCGGTAAAAAATAATCGTTTCGAGCATCCCAAAGATCCTCAATTAAATTTTCCGTAACCGATTCAGCTGCTTGGTATAGATAATCTCGTAAAAGATCAAAGGCTTCTCTTAGTGGTGTTCTCCATTTTTGATTCCAGGCATCTTGCCCTCCTGTATGACACCCACAGTCTCGTACCCAACGACTAACCCCATGGATACAACTCCAAGAAGATCCTTCTCCAAGGTCTCCTAAAAATAATTCACACTCTTCTTTTGGAGGATATAAATCTAAAAAATGTCCGTAGTTGGTAAATTCAAAAGAAGCATTTTGTTTTACTGTCATATCATAAATAAGTTTTGCCGCAGCCATATTCCCAAATTCTTTATGATGACCATAAACTTCTCCATCCGTAGCTGTATGTACTAACTTAATCTCTCCGGATTGTCTGGAAAATTCTTGTTTTACCATTTCCGAAAATCGCCGAGCATCACTTAACACATCACCAAAGCTAATTTCTGATGCTAATTTTGGATTGTAAAAAAATATCGCTAACTTCCCGTTTTTTGTTTGAAGATTATAAGGTTTTGTAGTGTCTACTCTTCCCCCCAATACATTATGTGTTTGAGTATCCGTAATAATATTTTCCGCCTGAAAAGGAGAAAGAATAACATACTTGATTCCACAATCAACTAGAATTGCAGCCGTTTCATTGTTAATAGCCGTTTCCCCAAGCCAAATTCCTTCAGAATCACGACCAAAACGCATTTTAAAATCTTGTAATCCCCATATTATCTGAGTATATTGATCCTTCGTTCCAGCCAAAGGCATAATCATATGACTATACACTTGAGCAATGGCATTTCCATGTCCACCATTTCTAAAACATGAAATTTGATCACCTTCAACAATCTTCTTTACCGTATCCCCTTCTGTTTTTTCCATCCATGACAATAAGGTTGGCCCAATATTAAAAGAAAGATATTCAAAGCAGTTAATGATTTTAACAATTTCATTATTTTCCAATACCGGAGTTCGAGTACAAGCCGCATAACATTCTGCATTGATCCTTGTATTCCAATCAGTGTAGGGATAAGCGGACTCTTGCCTATCAACAAATCCTGTCCAAGGATTTTCTCGAGGGGGTTGATAAAAATGACCATGTAAAATAAAATAATTACGAGACATTTTCTCTCCATGTTATTTATTTAAGAGTCTATAAAAAGTATAGACGATTCTTTTTTTATTAAAAATATTTATAGTATAGTATAATTAGAATAAATTTACAACTATGTTCTTAAAGAACAGAAATATTTAGCCATATTAAGTCTATTACTGAATTAATAAGTTAACTATTCTGAGAAATTCTCTAATTTAATCCACATCATCTTAATACCATAAATTGTTATTACTAGGAATAACCGTCTTTAAGAAAAAAACTCTTAGAACCTTGATTTTTTTAAAAAAAACCGATATACTAAAAAATATAAATCTCTATTGGAGTCTTCTGTGCTCAACTACTTTGATAATGATATCCCTAAGGATATCATTCACATCTATAATATATTGAGTGAACTCAATCACGAACTACATTTGGTTGGGGGTGCTATTCGTGATTCTTTAAGAGATGAACAAGCGGTAGATTTTGATCTTGCAACATCTGCTTCTCCTCAACAAATTGAACAAATTTTTCAATCTCATAAAGAATATCGATTAATCCCTACAGGGATCGAACACGGCACTTGGACTCTTTTAAAAAACTATAAGCATTATGAAATTACCAGTTACCGTATTGATGGATTATACTCTAACAATAGATGTCCTGATCAAGTATCTTTTACCGATTCGTTGATTGAAGATTTATCCCGTAGAGATTTTACGGTTAATGCTCTTGCCGTCAATCCTCATACAAGGGAAATTATTGACCCTTTTAACGGACAACAGGATATCCAGCAAAAAATTATTCGTGCTGTTGGTAATCCCGAACAACGTTTTGCTGAAGATGCTCTAAGAATGCTCCGAGCATGCCGTTTTGCTTCAAAATTAGAATATACCATAGAGCCAGCAACTTATGAAGGGATACAAAAATTAGTTCCCAATATCCAATTAATCTCTCAAGAACGGATTCGTGAAGAACTATTAAAAATTCTGAGTAGTCGTAACCCTGCAATTGGAATTGATCTGATGCTTGATTTAGGGCTATTGGACTATATTCTTCCGGAATTAAAAGAAGGATACGGTATTGATCAAAATCAATTTCATAAATATGATGTATACCGCCATAATGTAATGACCTGTATTCATATGCCGGCAGATGATCTTATTGGTAGACTGGCAGCACTTCTTCATGATATTGGAAAACCTAGAGCCAAAAATTTTGCTCTTAAAATTGGAAACGGTAATGTTTTTTACAATCATGAAATTATCGGTGCGAAAATGACTAAACATCTGATGCGTCGTTTAAAATTTTCTAATGAAGATATTGCAAAATGTGTATTATTAGTAGAACTCCATATGTTTTACTATACCAGTGATTGGACAGACGGTGCAATCCGAAGATTTCTCAAACGTTTTGACGGAAATATCGATTTTTTAAACTTATTGTTCCAATTACGAAAAGCCGATCGTATGGGAAGCGGAATCAAAAAAAGTAGTCCCCATATCTTTCAAGAATTCCAACGTCGTATCCACCATATTTTAGAAAAAGATGCCGCATTAAAAGTATCCGATCTTCAGATTAACGGTACACAGATAATGGAAACATTAAACCTTACTCCCAGTCCTTTAATTGGACAAATTCTCAATTATTTATTAGAATTAGTATTAGATGAGCCTGAATTAAATACATACGACATATTAAAAGCAAAGGCATCCTTGTTCTTAGAAGAACAACTCCACAAATCCCTATGATAGAGAGAGTCCTATGTTACAAGCTATTTTAAGACAATTACAAAATATTTCCTCCAATACCAACGATCTTATCACTCCTGAGGGTGTCGAAGTATTATCAAATACATCGCTTTCCAATGACGTTCTCTTAGAAATCATTGCCTCTTTTATGGCTAATTCTCACAATAGTTTTATTAAAATTTTATACGATATCATTAAAGAAAATCCTTATGCCATTTTTTTATTTATTGTCATTTCCGTATTTATCCTAACCATTATTCTAAGACTTATCCTCTATGTAATCTCCCACCAACCTAAACATATGAAAAAACATTTAGGGAAACGCTTATTTAACATTTTATTATCTTCCCGTTTTATATGGACAGGATTACTTTTAGGGGTAATTATTGGCGTAGATGTTTTAAATATTCCAAAAGCAATTTCCCATATTATTAGGAGTTGTGCTCTTTCTATACTGTTATGGCTCTTTTATGTAATTACACAAAACCTGATTACCCTTTATTCAAGAGCCGTACTGATTTATCGTACACAAGGAAGCCGTATTAAATTTTTTAAAAATAAAAATATTTTTATAGTCCTTTCTCGGAGTGTTCACGCTATATGGTTTTTGTTATTCGTTACCATTTTATTAGGACTTTGGGGTGTCGAATTAGCTCCTATTCTTGCTGGTTTGGGAATTGTCGGTATCGTTGTCGGTCTTGCTCTCCAAGATTCTCTTTCTCATATTATGGGAGGCATTGCCCTAATGCTTGATGAAACATATACCGAAGGAGATTATATTATTCTCGAAAATAATAATTCTGGAATTATTTTTCAGATCGGGTATCGAAGTACCAAATTACGCACTTTTGATGAAGAAATAATCACTATTCCTAACGGAGTCTTATCTAAAATGATTATTACCAATCTATCTCAGCCCGTGAAAAGAAGCCGTGTTACTCTCTTCTGCAAAACCTATGCAAGGGATGCTTCTCCACAATTAGTCAAAGATCTGTTGATCCAAACAGCTAAAAACAGTCCGGGAATTCTTCGCTATCCAGAACCGATAACCTTTTTTTTAGCACCTGAAGGTTCTTTATACTCTTTTCGATTGAGTTTTTATATTAGTACCCCTCTGAATAAACTTTCTACTACCGACACTGTCCAGCAAGAAATTGTCAAAGTATTTGAGCAACATAATATCCGTTTTGGAATCGAAGAAAATTTTATGCATGTTAAAGAACATGATATTATCTAAAGAAATATTTGTTTTCATACTGATTATTATATCATAAGCTTATAATATGTATAATATTTACCGATAATTCATTTTACAACAATTCTACTTATAATAATAAAAGATAAAAAAATTGACTTATGATTAGATACATAGTATAATAAATTTAAATGACTAATCTGACTCTATCCTAGAGTAGAAATAACTTTTCCAAAAATATAGATCCTAATTCGATTTAGAGGTATTTTATAAGCTTCAGGCTAAACATAAAAAAGAAAATCTCTTTCTTAAAAATTTCATTGCAAAAACAATTGATTTTATCATAATTTTTCTCTTAAATAAAAAGATTAGACTTAAATTAACATGTAACAATAAATAAAAAAGTAAGGTATTACCCCTAGAAAAACATACAGAAAACTTTCACTATCCACTCTTGTACAAAAAATCAATCTTATAAAAACTCCAAAAAAAACAAACTAAAAAGATAAGGCTTAAATCAAAAAATTAAAAATAAATCAAAAAATGAGGTACTTTATGGCTCGTCGTATTAGACTAAAAAATACAGAGGACAATCCCACAATCCCAACTCTTATGGAAGAAATCAATCTTATAGAAACTACTATCTTGAAAAAAACCGAACCAAAAGAGATCCGACCTAAATCAACAAAATTTAAAAATAAAGAAAAAAATAAACCTAGCGAAAACCTTCCCTTAGAAGATGACTACCCTGCAATCGATATTGATTTTGAACAATACAGTAAATATCTATTCAATATTTATGAACACTCAAACAATCCAGCAAAAATTATGGAACAAGTATTTTCTGAAGATTACAAATTTCTCTTTATCAATCAATTAAAACAGCTTTCGATTACCGAATTATTGATGGTGGCAAACCACTTAAAATTAGAAAATTGTGAAAGTATGCATACCCAAGAACTTGTCTATACAATCCTCAGAAAACATACCGACAATCAAGGCATTATTTACGGGGGTGGCACCTTACAGTTGATTGATGGAGGATTCGGATTTTTACGTTCTCCAAGATATAGTTACCTTCCAAGCTCTGATGATATTTATGTTTCTCCTTCTCAAATTTCTCTCTTTCGTCTTCGCAGTGGCGATGTTCTTCAAGGTCAAATAAGACCTCCTCAAAAAAGTGAAGAGGAAAAATTCTTTGCCATGCTCCGAGTAGAAAGTATCAACGAAAAATCTGCAGAGGTTGCTCGAAAACGCACCTTATTTTCCAATCTTACTCCGATTTTCCCCGATGAACAAATCCGTTTGGAACGAGATCCTCTCCATATAGGCATGAGAATGATCGATATCTTTACCCCTATAGGTAAAGGGCAACGAGCATTAATCGTTTCCCCTCCTAAAGCAGGAAAAACAACCTTATTAAAAGATATTGCTAATAGTATTACCACCAATCATCCAGAAATCAAACTCATTGTTTTCTTGGTCGACGAAAGACCAGAAGAAGTAACCGATATGCAACGTTCTGTAAAAGCGGAAGTAGTTTCTTCTACCTTTGACGAACCAGCACAAAAACATGTCAATGTTGCCCAAATGGTATTAGAAAAATCTCGACGTCTAGTAGAAAGTGGTTACGATGTCGTCGTTTTATTGGATTCTATTACTAGGCTTGCCCGTGCTTACAACCAAGTCGAACCTTCTACAGGGAAAGTATTATCTGGAGGAATCGATTCCGGAGCCTTACACAAACCAAAAAAATTCTTTGGTGCTGCCCGTAATATTGAAGAAGGGGGTAGTCTGACCATTATTGCTACAGCATTAGTTGATACCGGTTCCAAAATGGATGATATTATCTTTGAAGAATTTAAAGGTACAGGAAATATGGAAATGAATTTAGACCGGAATCTTGCCAATCAACGCACATTTCCTGCTTTTGATCTGAAAGTTTCTGGTACTCGTAAAGAAGACTTACTACTAGATCCGCTCACCTTAGAACGGAGTCAAATGCTGAGAAAAGTCTTCGCCACGATGTCAAACGAAGAAATCATCCAAAAAATCGGACAATCAATGAAACGATTTCCTACAAATAAAGAATTTCTCAATAATCTTCAAGCATTAGGAAAATTATAATAATCAAGGAGCATATCATGAAAAAACTGGTTGTTATTACAGGAGCCAGCTCCGGAATCGGAGCAGCTACCGCAAAAAAATTTTCTGAAGCAGGGCATCCCCTACTTTTATTAGCTCGTCGTATTGATCAATTAGAAGAGCTTAATCTTCCTAATACCTTATGTTATCAAGTTGATGTCCGTGATAAAGACTCCTTGTATCAAGCAATCAAAGAAGCGGAAGAACAGTTTGGAAATCTTGATTGTTTGGTCAATAATGCTGGGGTAATGCTTTTAGGACATCCTGATCTTCAAGAAGAAGATGAATGGGATACCATGATCGATATTAACATTAAAGGTCTCCTCTATGGGATCAAATATGCGGTAAAAAGTATGAAAGCACGACAAACAGGGACGATTTTTAATATTAGTTCTCTAGCCGGACGTAAAACATCAAAAACACGAATGGTTTATGGAGCAACAAAATTCGCCGTTCATGCAATTAGTGAAATTCTCAGAGAAGAATTATCTTCCTCTAATGTTCGATCAATTACCATTGCTCCAGGTATTGTTGAGACAGCACTCTTAAGTCATACCACCGACAATACCATTAAATCAAATTATCAAAAAAATAAAGATACGATTAAAGATTTACTGATTCCTGAAGACATTGCTGAAATGATCTATTACTCCTATATTCAACCTCAGCATATCTGTATTCGGGAAATTTTAGTTACCCCAACAAAACAATCTCTATAAAGGAGTATTCCATGAAAAAATTAATTGTTATTACTGGAGCTAGCTCCGGAATCGGAGCAGCTACCGCAAAAAAATTATCCAATGAAGGATATCCTCTCCTATTATTAGCACGAAGAGTAGATCAGATGGAAACTCTAAATCTTCCCAATACCTTATGCCGTAAAGTAGATATTTTAGATATTGATACTTTCCAATCGGCTATTCAAGAAGCCGAAGCCAAATTTGGTGCTGTGGATTGTTTGATTAATAATGCCGGAGTCATGCTCTTAGGTACACCAAGCGAGCAATCCTTACAAGAATGGAATACGATGATTGATGTAAATGTCAAAGGCTTACTCAACGGAATCCACCTTGTTCTTAAAGGGATGATCGAACGCAACCACGGAACAATCATTAATATTAGTTCTATTGCCGGACGAAAAACGTTCCCCAATCATGCTGTCTATTGTGGTACAAAATTTGCTGTTCATGCTATTAGTGAAAATATCCGTCAAGAAGTTTCTTCTCACAATATCCGTGTTTCTATCGTTGCCCCTGGAGTTACTGAAACAGAGTTGATGAACCATACAACGGATATGACTATTACTAAAAATTACCATGAATGGAAAAAAACGATGGGTTCCGGTTTGGATGCACAAGATATTGCTAATACCATTTCTTTTATTTACAATCAACCTCAACGGGTTTGTATTCGAGAAATAGATATTGCTCCAACCAAGCAAGAATCATAAAATAAATAAAAATAGAAGACTGTTGATCTTCTATTTTTATTTATTTAGTTAATAAGGACTAGCTAATGAAAAAAATTTTCCTCTTATTAATAATTGCAATTCCCCTATTCGCACAAATAAAGGAAAGTCAAAACATTTTGTATGTCCTAGACGGTCATATTAATAAATCACTAGCAACAATGTTTCTCAATTTACATAATAATAAAGTATCAGCTGATTATTACTATTCTAATCAATCAGCACAGTCATTAGCAGGAGAAATCTACTTTAATTCTAGGATTATCTTAACAAATAATGATTCGGAACAAGTACAAGGGATTTTCTCCAATACGAACTATTTTTCAGGAATCGCTAATAATAAAACTTTTGACCTGACACTAAGAAAATCTCCCTTGTCTGTTATAACCATGAGTAACTATCATTTCGTTACCAATATCTCTTATACCCAAACTCTAGATACTACTGTTTTTGAATTCCAAGCACAGTCCTTAAAACTTTCTAATCCCAATAAATTAATAGGAATTGATAAAATCAATAATCTTTTTGCCCAAGATTCGACCAATATGTTCCGCAACCTTAAAGAAGAACTTCAATTAAGAGAAGAGCATGATTGTCATTCAAAACCTTGTTATTCAGCCTATGAATTTTATTTAGAGTATGATATTAAATATACCGATCATCATATCCTATCTTTAGTATGTACAGAGTATATTTATAATGGGGGAGCTCATGGCTTAACTCGTGTATCTCCTATCGTTTATCAATTAAGTAATGGTAAGGTACTAAACAATACAGTCAATGACTTAATAAAATCTATTGAAGACCCTCAACTGATTTCATTACTAAGAAAAAAATTATTAAGCCCAGAAAAAATAAAAGATTCTTACTTTGATTTCGATACAATCCGATTAAACAATAGTTATTATATCACACCGTCAGGTATTGCATTTGTATATAACCAGTATGAAATAGCCGCTTATGTTTTTGGGCAAATTATTATCGAATTTACGTTTGAAGAATTAAAACCTTTTATTACAAATACCTCTGATTTTTATTATCTTTTTCAATAATTTCATCGCTTTTTAAAGGTTTTTTGATAAAAAACCTTGCAAAAAATCAGTATTATTTTTATAATAACTTATAAAAATATATTTAGGGGATATTTATGACGATTAAAACCGAGAATCGTAATTCTAAAAGTACTAATTTAGATTTAATGACCATTAGAGAAACCATTACGTTAATCAATCAAGAAGATCAACTTATTTCGTCGGCAATTGCCGCCTGTATTGATCCTATTGAAAAAGCTGTAACCCTTATCGTAGAAGCTTTCCATAAAGGAGGACGCTTAATTTATATCGGAGCTGGCACCAGTGGCCGTTTGGGCGTGTTAGATGCGGTAGAATGTTATCCTACTTTTGGAGTCGGTGATGATACTGTTACGGCACTAATGGCTGGGGGAGAAAAAGCATTTATTAAAGCACAAGAAGGGGCAGAAGATTCTAAAGAATTAGCGATTACAGATCTCAAAAATATCAATCTCAATTCTAATGATATTGTTTGTGGCATTGCTGCATCGGGGCGTACTCCTTATGTAATTGGAGCATTGGAGTATGCCACTTCTTTATCTTGTCATACAATCGCTGTTACTTGTAATCCCGGAAGTGTTGTAGGATCCCTTGCTTCTGTTGCCATAGAACCAAATTCAGGTCCTGAAGTATTAACAGGGTCTACACGAATGAAGGCAGGGACTTGTCAAAAGATTGTTCTCAATATGTTATCCACTGTTAGTATGATTCAGATAGGTAAAGTCTATGAAAATCTTATGATTGACCTAAAAATAACCAACCAAAAACTACACGATCGTGCCGTAAGGAATATCATGGATATTACCGGTTGTTCTAGAGAATCTGCAGAAACCACCCTTACCAAATCCAATCAAGAAGTAAAATCCGCTATTCTCATGATTAGTTTGGATTGTTCCTTAGAAGAAGCTCATCAACTAATCAAAGAAAAAGGGAGTATTCGCAAAATATTCCAAAATTCGTAAAATAAGAGCAACTCAACCATAAATGAATCATCGTCGTTCTATAAATCTCTTATCATCTTCATCAGTTTGAGAAAATAGGAAGATTACATCCCTTTAGAAATTTACTAAGCTAACAGCCCTGTATAATACAGGGCTGTTGGAATATTAATTATATAATTATATTAATTAACGGAAATATTTATTTTTTGAGAAAGGATTGAATCTTTGTATAGACTTTATCTTCAAGTTCTTCACGAACTTTTAGATAACTATCTTTTTCTTTCATAATCATCTCTCTCATTTTATGCTTAAGCTTTTTTAATTCTTCAAGACTCTCCGAAATCATTTTTTTATCATAATTAGATTCTTTGAGGTGGCAATGTTCTGCAATATCAAGACGTAAAATTTCCATCTTATGTTCTAATTCTTTGAATTGTTTAGAAAATTGGAAATGTCCACTAAGAAATTTCTCATGTTCTTGATGAGCCATCTGTCGAACCTCTTCTACCAATTCAGCCGGTAATACTTTAACCACATTGAGCCAATGCGTAGGATCCATAAATATATCATGATCATGCATACAACAACAATGATGATGTTTATGCAAGTGACTGTGCATCCAATGTTTAACTCCTGAAAATTTTTCTTCTATTTTTTTTGGAAAGTCCATGACTTCCTCCTCATACCTTTATTATTGTAAAGTTAGTAGGCACCCTTTAAAAAGTCAAATAATTTCAAAAAAACATCATAAAATAAAAGAGCATCTTTACTAGATGCTCTTTTATTTTATGATGTAATGATTATAAAGAATGTTTTCTAATAAGATCAAAAGATTGATTCAAGTTAATTCGCTCTTCTTCTGTCATATCAATTTGAATAATACCTTCAATTCCAGCTTGTCCTACAACAGCAGGAACACTTGCTACGATTCCCGTTTGACCATACTCTCCATTCAAATAGGTTGAAACAGGAATAACAGATTTTTCATCACGAAAGATACAACGGATAATACGTGCTGCCGCTGCTCCTATTCCAAAAGCAGTATTTCCCTTTCGATCAATAATCTCCCATGCCATCCCAACGAGTTTTTTTTGAATTTCTTCTAAAGACATCTGAGCATATTGTTCCGGATGAGTTTCTCGTAATTTTAAGAAAGATTGTCCACCAATTCGTATACTACTCCAAATAACAGCTTGAGAATTCCCATGCTCTCCCATAGAAAATCCATAAACCGAACGAATATCAATATTACCAGCAATTTCGGAAATAACTTGACGTAAACGCCCTGTATCCAAAAGGGTACCTGTACCGATTACCCGATGAGCCGGTAATCCACTTTCTTTGAGTGCTTCGTAAGTAATAATATCTACAGGATTGGATTGAATAATAAAAATACCATTAAAGCCATTATCTATTGCTTCCCGAACAATAGAACGCACAATATTTGCATTCTGCTTTAGTTCAGCAATCCGATCTCCGCCTTCAGGAGGAGCTGCACTGGCTCCAATACAAATAATATCGACATCTTTCAAATCCTCATAATTGGCAACCCGAACTTTAGACTGAGAAGTAAAAAATGCGATAGCATTTGCCATATCCCAAGCTTCTCCTTCAGCTTTTTGATAATTACGGTCAATAAGCAAGAGCTCATCGGCAATCCCTTGATTAAGGATTGTTACAGCTGTTCCTAAACCAACATTTCCTAAACCGATAATTGCAACTTTACGAGAAATTTTATTCATATATACTCCTTCTTAAAATATAAAATTTATGCTCTTATAAGCTATAATTATATCATATAGTAATACTCAAAATCAATACATATATAATCAGCTATAACACATTTATCTATTAAGAAACTCTGAGAAATTCCGATATACATAGAGTGTTTATTCTAGGAGACTACCATGTTTTTTATCATATTAAGTCTTTTACTTCCTATTTACCATTATGCTGTGAATCCTATATCTCCTGCCGTGAGTATTTCTTTTGTCAAACAAAATTACCAAGCATATGAGCCAATCCAACTAGAGCTATTCATAAAAAACCAAGATACAAAAGAACAATCCTTTGTTTTATCCGATATTTTAGCACAATCAATCCATTTTGAATTAAGAACTTCTCGTAACGAACTTTTAGCAATAAATCCTAAAGTCGCACAACAATTAACCGGTATTTTTTCTACTCCGGAGCTTTATCGTACAATTACCTTGATGCCTCAAGAATCGTTTTCCCGACTCTTCGATCTTAGAGAGCTCTATAATATCACTCAATATGATACTTTTTACCTTAAAGGAATCTTTTACCCAGACCCTGATAACCGACAAGTACAAGCTGTTTCTGATTATACTGCATTTTCCCACACTCCCTCTTCTGTAATTTTACAACAAATAGTTACAGATTCCATAGAAAGAAATCAAGATTTATCTATACTCTCTACCTTACTTCCTAATGAAATTATCCAGAGTTTCTTTGAATCCCTATTTGCTAAAGATTGGGAAAAATTCCTACTTCATATCAATACCGAACAGCTCTTACAAAGTTTTCAAAACTATGCAACCCAATATAACCAATCAAACGATGCTACATTCAAGCTAGAATTACTCAAACAATTCCAACGATTTCTTACCGTGCATTGGAATATTCCTCTTACTAGTTATAATATAACTCAAACAACAATCCAAGAAAACACCGCCTATGTAACTGTAGATGCTTTAGAAAGTATTCGGTTTACCAGTCGACGTATTCGTTATACTTTTGTTCTGTATCGTTCTGTATCTGGCTATTGGCTCATCTCCGATTATACGGTACTTGCTCTCAATTAAGAACATATTATCGAGAAAAACGCTTTAGTATTTTTTTGCATTTTTTTATCTTACTTGATATAATAATATATGATAAAAAATATTTTTCTTTTTTCTAGTATTTTTTTACTCAGTAATACAGTATTCACTCAAGAAGTAACCACCGCTAACGTTACTAATCTCAATTATATTTCTATTCCTCAATATGAATTGCCAAAACGATATCTTATTGATAATTATTCTACACTCTATCCTAAAGAAAATCTCTTTCGTCGTGCAGATATTGTGTTTTTTCTATCGATCCCTGTTACCATGTTTATTATGCAGAATATTATCAATTTTATTAATATTTTCAATATCGCTTTAGAAAATTATAATTCTGACTTAGGACGTGATAATTTTGGATTTACTTTAGGGGAATGGACTTATATTATATCTGCACTGGTTATGATTCCCTTAGGGGTAATGATTTATGATACTATCTATGTGCAACAGTATCCAGTAACACCATTTTTTAAACAAGAACGCTTCAAAGAAAGTCGTGTTAGTTTTAATGTCTACCGTATTAAATTTTAGGACTTTCCTCAAGCTCACATAAAGTCATTATTATTTTATCGATACAAATATTCCCATAATCATTAATTCAATTATAAACCTCTCATACTAAGATAACCATTATATTAATCAATATCAAAATATTTCATATAATTTTACCCCTATCATTTCATCTCTTGATACTATTCAAAAGAACTAGATCTTATGTAATGAGCTTGATTACTGGTATCCTCTACTATCTATTATTTTCATATATTAGTTACTCAAACAACATACTGAACTTTTATTGTCAATTAATATCTCCTATAAATTCTTCAATTAATATAAAACCCCCACCATATTCTATGGTGGGGGTTTTATATTAATTTCATTGCAATTTCGATTACCGAGAAATAATTGATAGTATCTATAGACTAGCAGGTGGTAAGAATTTTATTATATTCTTTCCATACGCATCTCTACATTTCTATCTCTCCCAGTCGCTCTAGGATTTTTCATGAAATCTTCTTCCAGCGTACCCTTAGGATATCCTCTGAGATACCAGATCGATTCATTGTCACTTAATCGTTCTACTTCTCGATATAGCGGATACTCATTCCAAGCTAACTCTTTAGGATCATCAACATATTCGATTATCAAATGGGTTATAGTAGTTTGTCCATCAATCTCATTAGTAAAGTATTCTTCTTTTACTTCATAAGACACACAAGAACCTAAAACCCCATCAGGCTTATATGAGATAAATTGCTTCCCAAGCTCTTCACCATATATATATTTATGTTTAGTGGTATCACTGTATCGAGTAAATCTCCATTCTCCTTTGAGCCATTTTTCAATGCTATTTTCTTCCTTTAAATATAATTTCGGTCCTATCGTAGGAGTATTATCTTCCTCAGCAGTGGATACCAAACTACATGCATTTAAAATAATCAATACACTTAATAAGTATTTTTTCATTAATATCTCCCTTAAATATTATTTAATTATATTTAAATTCTCTCCTATATAAAAATACTATCGGATTTTATAATCTACCATCCTCTTGAACCATGTGCCTTCCAAGTACCTCTTTTTTTTCTTGCATATGCACCATACCCCCCTTCTCTAACAACTGGATATCTTTTCTGTTCTGAAGCCGTTAAATTTCTTGGTTTTATAAATTTATGATCTATATGAAAAAATTTTTTCTTCCCCCAATCAAGACTACGTGATAAATGAACCAAATGATGCATAACATAAGGTTTTTTCGGTATAATCCAATCATTCCCGTATCCTGCCATTTGAGTATACATTATTTTTAATAATTCATTATCAACCTCCTTTTCTGTTTTATTAGGATCACATAATTCTAGTAAAAATGCTATATGTTTCCCATCATCTGGAGATAATCCATTTAATGAATTTCCATCACTATCAGTAAGTGAAGTAAGTGTATCATTAATTATCGAAATAACATCACACATACCACCAGAATACAATCCTGTAGCTGGGTCTTTAGTACCATATAAAGTTTCTTTAAATACTTCAAATATTTTATCCATTTCTTTATGAGCTTTTTCAGAATTTTCATTAATTTTTTCAGTAAAATTCCAACCAATTTCTTCTTGTTGCCCTGTATTAATATTATCCCATTTAGCTGAAATATCTTTAAACCACATTTCTAATTCAGATCCTCCTTCTATCTCAAAAGGCATATCAAAATCTTTTAGTATTGGGGCCACTATTTTTTTTACAACATCAAAGATCATTTTAATAATAGCCCAATCATCTCCCTTAATAATACCAGCACCTAATTGTCCCGTAGCACCAATAATATCTCCTATAGCATCATTGAAACTGCTGACCAACTCATTCCTAATAACTGTATCATCTGCTCCAGGACGTGCTCTTGTCATAGGTAATTGACCATATATTTTAAATTCTTCTTTTTTATATCTCCATGAAACATAAGGACTCATTCTATGAAGTAACTCATCATCTGTAATATATATTTTACTATTATCAACAGGACTATTAAAATAATGTAATTCTAAAGAAATATTTTCTTTATCTAGTAATGGCGAAATATCGAATTCTTCAAACATTTGAAAATTTCCAATTTCAAATTTGCGCCAATATAACTGCTTCAACCTTTTTTTCATACTATTATTATGTTGAGGAGAACTACCCATATCTAGAAATACTAGTTGTAAACTTCCTAGTAATGCAATACTAAGTCCTTCCGTCTGAACAATAGTATAAGTTTCTCTCATAGAATCTATCATTTTAAGAGCTGCTATACGTTGTGCTTGTATCTCTAAATTTTTATTTATTTTATTAAAATTAACACTTTTGAACTGTGTTGCAAATTTTTCATAAGACTCTTTTGCCCATTTCGGATCTAATTGTACTTGATTTTTTAATTTTTTTATATATTGATCTTCACCATATGTTTTAGTGAGTTGTTTTACCATCTGTGCTTTTAACATATCACTATTGTGATTAAGTTTTGGCAATTCAGCTAGATTACTTTTTATATGTCTAAGTGCAAAATTATATGCAACAGTATCAGAAAAAGCATGATAAATTTGATTTGAAATTGTTTGATATATAGTAGTATCTAATTTAAATCTTATTTTTGCTGCCATATACTGTCCCCATCCAGTAGGATGAATCGTATAAGTCTTCTCATCCGCATTATACACATGAACTTCCGATGTCGCAAAATTCTCTGTTCTACGATATGTCGGTATTCTTATCGCTCCTACAAACCTATTAGCTTCTATAATCCGGTATTCGTAATATCGATAAAAATCTCCCCCTTCTCTATCCAATACTAATATCGGTC
>JBOFNI010000379.1:0-1225 GCA_051658845.1 Brevinema sp.
AAAGGAGGAATTTATAATGTCAAAGGCTAAATTCGAAAGAAGTAAACCACACGTAAACATTGGAACAATCGGTCACGTTGACCACGGTAAAACAACATTAACAGCTGCTATCACATCAGTATTAGCAGTAAGAGGTGGAGCTGAAGCTTTCAAGTATGACGAGATAGATAAAGCACCAGAGGAAAAAGAAAGAGGAATCACAATCAACTCAGCACACGTTGAGTATGAGACAGAGAACAGACACTACGCTCACGTTGACTGTCCAGGTCACGCAGACTACGTTAAGAACATGATTACAGGAGCTGCACAAATGGATGGAGCAATCCTTGTATGTTCAGCAGCAGATGGCCCAATGCCTCAAACAAGAGAGCATATCCTTCTTGCATCAAGAGTTGGAGTTGATCATATAGTAGTATTTTTAAATAAAGCTGATATGGTTGATGACGAAGAGTTATTAGAATTAGTAGAAATGGAAGTTAGAGAGTTATTAAGCGAGTATAGCTTCCCAGGGGATGATATTCCAGTAATAAAAGGATCAGCATTAAAAGCTTTAGAAGCTCCAGAAGATGAAGTAGCAATTGCTCCAATCTTAGAGTTAATGGAAGCTGTTGATACTTATATCCCAACACCAGAAAGAGCTACAGATTTAGCATTCTTAATGCCAATCGAGGACGTATTCACAATTACAGGAAGAGGAACTGTTGCAACTGGAAGAGTTGAAAGAGGACTTTTACACGTAGCTGATGAAGTAGAAATCGTTGGATTAACAGAAGACAGTAGAAAAGTTGTAGTAACAGGAATAGAAATGTTCAGAAAGTTACTTGATGATGCTCAAGCTGGAGACAACATAGGAGCTCTTTTAAGAGGAGTTCAAAGAACAGATATCGAAAGAGGTCAAGTTCTTGCTAAAGTTGGATCAATTAAGCCACACACAAAATTCATTGGTCAAGTATACGTACTTAAAAAAGAAGAAGGTGGAAGACATACTCCATTCTTCGATGGATACAGACCACAATTCTACTTCAGAACAACAGACGTTACAGGATCAATCAAACTTCCAAACGGAATGGAAATGGTTATGCCTGGAGACCACATTGATATGGATGTTGAATTAATACACCCAATTGCTATGGAAGAGGGATTAAGATTCGCTATCAGAGAAGGTGGAAGAACTGTAGGTTCAGGAGTTGTTACAACAATAAAAGCGTAATAATTTTGATATAAA
>JBOFNI010000380.1:0-1424 GCA_051658845.1 Brevinema sp.
TGGCTCGATCCGGACAATTATATTTCTCATTTTTGGTTTGGGGATATTCTCAGTAAACAGAGCAATTTCCCGGATCCTCACTGGAATCTGGAAAAAGTTCCTTTGTTTTACAATATTAAAGTCGCTACAGAAGTCAATCCTATTGCCTTCACAATCAACAATTTCACTTTTCGTCTTGGTGTGGCTTATTTTGCCGATATTTCATTTTTTAGTTATGCTTCAGGTTTTGGACATAAATATGGTGGTCAAATGCTTATTTCCGACTATATGCGAATCAATTTCCACTTCGATTTTATGATCGGTGATTCTTTTAAATTCCGATGGACTCCCCTATATCATGAATGTGCTCACGTCTCCGGAGACTATCAAGGTGATCCGGATTTTGACCCAGAAACCAAATCCGCAATCCCCGATCTTGCCTTAGAAGGAATGAAATTTGAAGCCCATTATAATTGGGGATATTTTACTTTTTACGGTGGGATCAATTTTACTTATCGGGGTGAAGGCACTTATAAAACTCTCGTCGGATTAAATGTTGGTACCGATGTCCGAATCCCTGTTTGGGGAGAGATCAACTTTATCATGGGATTCCATCTTGGTGCTAATTACGATCAATTATGGATTGTAACAAAAGGGGAAGAGACCGACACACCCAATAAATCCGAGTATTACAACACTCAGTGGTATCCTGTTATTGTAACAGGGCTAGGCTTTGAATTTGATCGATTTATTATTGGTGCTAAGTATTCCCGTACACGATCACGCCATATGATATCGTATAAAACAATCGACGAAAGAATCGGACTCACTGCTTCGATTCTATTCTAATATCCGATATTAAGGAAACATAAGAAGCTCTAAAAAATAGGAGAAATTATAATGAAAAAAACACTATTAGGAGTGTTAATATTAGTAAGTTCCACTGTTTTCGCTCAAGAAGAAGAAAAAACAGCGTTAGAAAAAATGGAAGATCATATTACTCGAACCAAAGCCCAATGGCAATACAACCCATTCCGTAAAAGTGCTACGGAACGAAAACTCATCGGATGGCTCGATCCGGACAACTATGTTTCTCAATTATGGGTAGGTGATGTACTAAGCAAATATAGTAATTTCCCTGACCCTCACTGGAATCTTGATAAAGCTTATATCTTTTACGGAATGAAAATCGCTACCGAAGCAAATCCTGTTGCTTTTACCGTAAACAATTTTACCTTTCGTCTTGGTGTGGCTTATTTTGCCGACATTCAGTTGTTGGGCTATGATGCGGGCTTTACCCATAAGTATGGTGGTGATATTATTATTTCCGACTATATGCGAATCAATCTCCATTTTGATTTTTTAATCGGTGACTCTTTTAAATTCCGATGGACTCCCTTGTATCATGAATGTACTCATGTATCCGGAGATTACCAAGCAGATCC
>JBOFNI010000381.1:0-1150 GCA_051658845.1 Brevinema sp.
TTATTTTGATAAAATTCTTTTGCTTTTGTCCAATATTTACGATTTTCTTGAGTAATATCCGTACGCTTCAGGTAGGGATCAATAAATGCCTCAATAAAATGAGTGGGAATTCGTGTGGTAAGATCTACCACATTTAATGCCGGAGAAAGAAAGATTGTATTCGCCAGTTTTTGTTGATTGATAGAAGTATACGCTCCAGCGATCATCCCTCCATAACTATGTCCAAGTAATGAAATACGAGATTTTGGATACATTATTTTTAGCGAGTTGACAACAGCATCTAAATCTTTAACATGTTGATCGATTGTGATAGAATCTTTACTAATATGTCCACGTGCTCCTCCAGAACCTCGTTGATCGTAGAAAACCATCTTATAGGAGGTTCTCAGTTGTTCAAATGCTGGAGCATAGTAATAAAGTAAACCTGAAGATCCTGGCCCACCATGAACAAATAAGATAATATCTTCAGTATCGACTCCGGAAATAACTACAGGGAGTTCTGCTCCGGCACTTTTTACATAATAGAAATCTCTTTTTTCGTTGTAAGGTGTTAATTGACAAGAAAACGTCAATAACCCTACTATCAGTAATAATAGATATTTCACTTATTTCCTCCCAAAGCTGAAGCTTAAGCTAGCTCCAAAAAGTAAAAAATGCTTCACCGTAAAATTATAAGGAAACTGCATTCTATAACCGCCGAAGAAAGCCAATTTTATCGGTTGACCGGTACGATGTTGGAAATCATATCCTATACGCATCGATACAGAGAACATTCCATAGGGAGTACCCCTATAATCTCGATGAAATCCTTTGTCTTCCGTATAAACATCACTCTGTATAAATTCTCCAGTAATACCAAGACCACTTTCTATTCCAAATAACATTCCTGAACGATGTGAGAGCATGTATTGTAATTCAAAGATACTTCCGAATAATACATAAGGAGCTTGTGATTGAAATATACTAGAAGGAATGTAAGTCATTAATGATGTTTTGAATGACAGTCTATTGATTCCTTGCTGATAAAAAGGAACGACAATATCGATATCAAACCCTGCAAAAGCAATATTTGCACCATAAGCGGTAATCCCTAATTCTACCACTTCTTTTTTTGATTCTTGTGTAAAAGTCATATTAGTTAATAACACAA
>JBOFNI010000382.1:0-2967 GCA_051658845.1 Brevinema sp.
CTTCGTTAATAGCGGCTTGGGTAACCATTCCTGCAGGATTGGTGAAATTGATAAGCCAAGCATCTGGGCAGAGTTCTTTCATTTCTTTACAAATATCGAGAATAATAGGAATGGTCCGTAATGCTTTGAATAATCCTCCGGCTCCGTTTGTCTCCTGTCCAATACAATTATATTTTAAAGGGATTCTTTCATCTTTAATACGGGCATCCAATAATCCGACTCTAAACTGCGTCGTAACGAAATCAGCTCCTTTTAAGGCTTCTTTCCGATTGAGGGTTATTTTTACTTTGGTATCCAAACCGGCTTTTTCAAACATCCGTTGTGCCAATTGACCGACAATTTCCATTTTTTCTTTACCATCTTCTATATCGACGAGCCACCATTCGGCAATAGGCATATTTTCAGATCTTTTAATAAGACCTTCAGCAAATTCTGGTGTATAGCTTGATCCACCACCAATAGTAACAATTTTTAAAGGTTTTTTCATTATTTTCTCCTTAGCTATAAAATATATTTATATAAATGTCTATTTACGATTTTGTAGTATTACCGATCTCTTCTTGTAAGGCTTGTTTGTCCATGATTCTGAAGAAAGGATAATAAATCAGCGCTGTAGCTGCTAATACAATAATTTGTGTTACGATAACAGAAATACTGCCGTTTGAAGAGAGCCAAGCATTAAGAATAGGTGGGGTTGTCCAAGGGATCGTGTACCCTGGAAATTTAGAAACTAATCCGGTTGACATCCCAATATAACCGATTAGTATACTTACAAAGGATGAAGAGATAAAAGGAATCATCATAATAGGATTTAAGACGATAGGGATTCCAAAAATAATAGGTTCGTTAATTTGAAAGAAAGCAGGGCCTAATGATAATTTACCGATGGATTTTAGACGTTCGCTTTTGGATAAGAATGCACACATTATGGTAAACATAAAAGTATTTCCCGAGCCTCCGAGTTGGAGAAAATTCCCTCTGAAGGAAAAAGGAAAAATATAAGGTATTGCTTCTCCCGCTTCAAAAGCGATCCGATTCGCATCACCAAACGCTATCTCAATAGGTCGAAGAATTGGTCCCATCATATTAGGTCCATGGATACCAATAGTCCAAAAAAGATCTTTAAAGAAAATTAAGGTTGTATATCCAAAGAAAGTATTACCTAAGTTTAGTAAAGGAGTTTGGATAAGGGTAGTAATTAAATTATGAATAGTGTCAAAAGGAGTGAGAGCGATAAGAATACGAACAACCCACATGGTAAATAAAACGGTAAGCATAGGAACAACAGCAATAAAGTTATTGGAGACATTAGGAGGTACCATATCTGGTAATTTAATTACCAATCCTCTTTCAATAATTTTTCGGTAGATTTCAATAGAGAAGATAGCACATAAAATGATGACAAAAAGACTGGTAGCACCAGTATATTGCAATCCCCAAACACCGTTGATTTCGAGGGCTTGATCGAGTTCTGCGACATTTTGGAGGTGAAAGGAAGGAGTAAGGGTAAAATATCCACATAAGGCGGTAATAGCACCAGATATAGGAGATATTTTATAACTTTCTGCAAGATAGTATGCAACACCGATCAATGTAATAAGACCAATGAGATCAAAAGTTGCTGCTACGGGGTAGGCTAATATATCACCGTAATTAGGTCCAAGAATACTTTCTAAAATACCATCCCACCCAGGAACAGGGATGAATCTCACAATTAAAAAGAGAGATCCTGCTAAGGTAGCGGGTAGAGAGAGCATGAGACCGTTTTTGAGAGCCTCCATATGTCGTTGATTACTAATTTTGGCACCTAATTCCGAGAATTTATCTAAAAAAGTCATAATATACTCCTTTATTGTAAAAATATTTTATTATTAATAGTATAACATATTCAAAAAGAAAGTCAATAGAAAACAATTTTTCTATTGACTTTCTTTTTATTATGTGTTTTTACGATATTTAGAAAAATATTCATTTAAAAAAACTTCATATTGACATAAAAAAAGAAAAAGTATTATAATAAGATGAGGAAAATTTATGAATTTTGAACACAGATACAAAATATTAAATTTTGTAGAACGATCAGAAGAAGCTTCGGTAACAGAGCTAGCGTCCTTATGTAATGTAACGCTTCCTACGATTAGAAAATATCTTAAAAATCTCAATGATAATAATATGCTTATTTTTACAAGAGGGAAGGTTCGGAAAATCCCAAAACATAAAGAATCACTCTTGGGATGGCGTCTTGATGATAATCGGATGGCAAAAGAGCAAATTGGTGAAAAAATAGGAGATATTGTCCAAGATGGAGAAACAATTTTTTTAGGGGCTGGTTCTACAACCTTTTACTGTCTGCCTTATTTAATTACTAAAAAAAATCTTACGGTGGTAACCAATTCTCTTCATGTTATCAATTTTTTGGTTCGTTATCCTTATATTCGTTTGATTTGTACTGGAGGACAATGGAATCAGCAATCCGATTCTTTTTTAGGATTTTATAAAAATTTTACTTCTTTTCACCCTCATCGGAGTTTTATAGGGGCACTTTCGCTTGATATTACAAAAGGGATTACCCAAAGAGGAGAGGTTAACAACGAAGATGAGTTTATTATTTTTCAACAGGCTTTAAAACAATATATTGTAGCTGATACTACAAAATTCTTACGATCTCTTCCTTGGACGGTATTACCAACCTCACAAATTCAAAATATTATTACCGATACCCCACCAAAAAATATCCAACAATGGTTGGATCAAGGTGTATCAATATTATAAAAAACTATCTGTGTTATATGAGATCCAGAGTATAAATTTTTAGGATATTGATTAATAAAAAAGCTACTTATCAAAGTAGCTTTTTTATTGGGGATTGTAGGAATCGAACCTACGACCCTCTGCGTGTAAAGCAGATGCTCTAGACCAACTGAGCTAAATCCCCTTAATGTTTTATATTATAGATGATTTTATGTT
>JBOFNI010000383.1:0-3396 GCA_051658845.1 Brevinema sp.
ACGAAAAATTATCAACAAGGGAAATCGAAGACCTTTCCCCTCAGAATATTATTAATATTAAACCGATTATTTCATCTATTAACGATTTTTTTGGGATGAGCCAATTATCTCAATTTATGGATCAAATTAATCCAATCTCTGAATTGACACACAAAAGACGACTTTCTGCTTTAGGGCCGGGAGGATTGTCTCGGGATCGTGCGGGATTTGAGGTTCGAGATGTTCACTATACCCATTATGGACGTGTTTGTCCTATTGAAACTCCGGAAGGACCGAACATTGGATTGATTGTTTCTCTGTCTATTTTTGCGAAGGTCAACCATTACGGATTTTTAGAAACCCCCTATTTAGTGGTAACAGATAGTCAAGTTACTAAAGAGATAGTTTATCTTTCTGCCAATGAAGAAGAAAATATGTATATTGCTCCGGTTAATGTGGAGATGGATAAAAACTTTAAAATTATTGAAGATTTTCCTCGTGTCCGTTATAAAGGAGAGTACGAATTAGTACCGGCAAATAAGGTTCAATTAATGGATGTATCGGCACTTCAACTACTTTCTGTATCTGCAGCATTGATTCCTTTTATTGAAAATGATGATGCCAACCGTGCTTTAATGGGATCGAACATGCAACGTCAAGCGATGCCTCTTTTACGAGGAAGTGCGCCTATCGTAGGAACGGGAATGGAATACTATGTGGCTCGTGATTCTCGTGCTGCGATTTTAGCACAGGATGACGGTGAGATTATTAGTGTTGATTCCAAAAATATCCAACTAAAAACAAAAAGCGGTGTTGTTCCTTACGAATTATCAAAATTCCGTAGAACGAACCAAGATACCTGTTTTAATCAAAAACCTATTGTGAACACCGGTGAAAAGGTAGTAAAAGGTCAGGTTATTGCTGATGGTTTCGGTACTGATCAAGGGGAATTGGCCTTAGGGAAAAACGCCGTTGTTGCATTTATGCCTTGGAACGGTTACAATTATGAAGATGCGGTATTATTATCAGAACGACTCATTAAAGAAGACGATTTTACTTCGGTTTATACCACAGTGTTTGAATGTCCTGCCCTTGAAACCAAACAAGGAGCGGAAGAAATTACTCGTGAAATTCCTAATATCGGTGAAGATGCTCTTCGTAATTTAGATGAAGATGGGATTGTTCGAGTAGGTGCTTATGTTAAACCAGGTGATATTCTTGTTGGTAAGGTTACTCCAAAAGGAGAACCGACAGAAACTCCTGAATTTAGATTACTTCATGCTATTTTTGGAGAGAAAGCAAAAGATGTTCGTGATACTTCTCAGCGTGTTCCTCATGGAGAAGACGGTGTTGTTGTAGATGTTAAGGTATTTACCATCAAAAATGGAGATGAACTCTCGCCCGGTGTATTAAAACTGATAAAAGTATATCTTGCAAAAAAACGAAAAATTAAACCAGGTGATAAAATTGCCGGACGTCATGGAAATAAAGGGGTTGTTTCTCGGGTGATGCGTGAAGAAGATATGCCTTTTCTTCCTGATGGTACAGCTGTTGATGTTGTGTTAAATCCTCTAGGGGTTCCTTCTCGGATGAATTTGGGACAATTATTTGAAACATACCTCGGGATGGCAGGTCTTAAATTGGGAGTCAAGTATCAATGTGCGGCGTTCCAAGGAGCTTCCTTAGAGCAAATCGATCATCAAACGGATCTTGCCAATGATAAAATTCTCGATGATCTCTTAGAAGAGAGAGCAAAATATGGTGAAACAAAAACAGAAATTGAACAATATTGGGAAACGATAAAACTATCTAAAACAGGTAAATATAAGCTCCGAGACGGTCGAACAGGAGAATATTTCCAAAAACCTGTGTTTGTCGGTGTAATGTACGTTCTCAAACTAAACCATATGGTGGATGATAAACTCCATGCCCGTTCTGTTGGGCCATATTCTTTAGTTACTCAACAACCGCTCCGTGGTAAGGCGAATTTTGGTGGTCAACGGTTAGGAGAAATGGAAGTTTGGGCATTGGAGGCTTATGGAGTAGCTAATCTTCTCCAAGAGATGATGACGGTTAAATCTGATGATACCGATGGACGTGTTCGCGTTTATGAGGGGATTATCAAAGGAAAAAGGGTGGTTTCTCCAAATATTCCCGAATCTTTCAACGTTCTTGTTCAAGAACTACGAGGCTTGGCACTGGATATTCAGGTTTATGATAAATCTGGTAAGAATGTTCCTCTTAACGAAAAAGAAAAAGAAATGCTTAATATGAGAGACCATCTTATTTAGACCATTGTTTTGAAAGAAGAAAAAATAGAGTAAAGGATATAAGATATGAAAGGAATGCAAGGATTTAGTGCTATTTCCGTTAATCTGGCAAGCTCTGAGTTAGTGAGATCACTCTCTCATGGAGAGGTTTTAAAACCAGAAACAATTAATTATAGAACCTTACGTGCAGAGAAGGACGGTCTGTTTTGTGAGCGGATTTTTGGGCCAACGAAAGATTATGAGTGTTCTTGTGGAAAATTTCGTTCCATTCGTTATAAAGGAATTGTTTGTGATCGCTGTGGTGTTGAAGTTACCGAATCAAAAGTACGCCGACATCGTACAGGACATATCGAATTAGTTGCTCCTATTGCTCACATTTGGTATTATCGTATTATTCCTTCAAAAATTGCTATTTTATTAGATGTTGCACCAAGCCATATTCAAAGTATTTTATACTTTGAAAAATATATTGTTATTGATCCCGGTGAAACAGACTTAGTACCGAATCAAGTTTTGACCGACGAAGAATACGATGAGTATCGAGATCGTTATAAAGAAGCATTTACTGCAGGATCAGGTGCTGGTGCTGTTTGTCAAATTTTAAGAAATATTGATTTAGACGGTTTAGCGGATGAGCTTCGTTCGACCAGCGAATACCAAAATAAAAGCGATAAAAAAGTTATTAAACGTTTAGAATTGATCGAAGATTTGAGAAAATCCAAGAACAAACCGGAATGGGTTATTTTAGATGCGGTGCCGGTATTACCCCCTGATCTGCGTCCTATGGTACCCTTAGATGGGGGACGTTTTGCCACTTCCGATATTAACGATCTTTACCGCCGTTTGATCAATAGAAACAATCGATTGAAAAAACTAAAATCGGTTAATGCTCCTGATATTATTATTAAAAATGAGATGAGAATGGTTCAGGATGCGGCAGATTCTCTTTTTGATAATTCACGAAGAGCTCATCCTGTTACTGGTGGAGGCGATCGTCCTTTAAAATCACTTTCTGATATTCTCAAAGGAAAACAAGGAAGATTCCGACAAAATCTCTTAGGAAAACGTGTAGACTATTCTGGACGTTCCGTAATTATTGTTGGTCCAAATCTTAAATTGCATCAGTGTGGTCTTCCTAAGCAGATGG
>JBOFNI010000384.1:0-1336 GCA_051658845.1 Brevinema sp.
AAGGTTTGAAGGAAGAGAATGTTGAAGTAATCATGGCAGGAATGAATCATTTTGTTTGGGGTTTACACGCTTATGTTAACGGTAAAGACAGAATGCCTGAAGTGTTAGATTTTTTTATTAATAATACAGCAAATGCTCCGGCAAACTTTTCTCGACATAAATGGGATCCATCTGTAATTAAATCTATGCAGGCACTTCCTTGTCCGTATCATCGATATTATTTTTCAACAGAGGAAATGTTACAAGAAGAGATTGAAGACGCTAACACTAAAGGAACAAGAGCAGAAGTCGTAAAAAAAGTAGAAGCAGAACTATTTGAACTTTATAAAGACCCGAATCTTAAAGAAAAACCAAAACAATTAGAACAACGAGGAGGAGCTCATTATAGTGATGCCGCTTGTGGGGTTATTTATGCGATCTATAATGATACTAATGATATTATTGTCGCAAATACAAAAAATAATGGCACAATTCGCTCTCTACCTTCCCATGCTGCTATTGAAGGGACTTGTATTGTCAATAAATCCGGAGCTCATCCTTTAGCCGTCGAAGAACTACCTCAATGGATGAATCAATGGTTACAACTAGTCTTTTCCTATCAAGATCTAACCGTACAAGCTGCAGTAAGTGGTTCTCTTGATACTCTTCTCCAAGCATTTTATATTAATCCTCTAACACCAAAAGGAATTCAAGCTGAAGCTTTAATAAAAGAGATGATGATCGCCCATAAAGAACACCTTCCTCAATTTAAAGAGCTTATTCAATCCTATCAATAATTTAATTATTAGCAAAAAAAAAAGAAAGCTATGTTTCTTATATAAAAATAAGTCTAAAAATAATAAAACACCCATATAATGGGTGTTTTATTATTTAGTACTATTTAATACAATATAATTAAGTTTAATAAACATCTTGAAAATTTGCCTCAATAGAATATTTTTTTAAAGGATTATTATAAGGATACAAAGGCATCTTATCCACCCTGTAAAAGAAATCTTTATTTTGAGTTACATCCATATCAAAGAGTAGAGAATTATTCGGTGCAATCTCCCGAATCCGTTGTGGGCATCCCCAAGCCATTAACAAATTTCCCTCACTAGTAAAATCAACATCCGATGTAATCCGAGAGTATAAGAATCGATCTCGATATTCTCGGATCTTTTCTGCTCTCCAAAAGCCTTGAGATCCTGAGATACGATATTCTACATAACGAGAACCTGCATTATTATTCGCTTCATCTCCTTGATTGTCAAACATCGCTAAATTTCCATTCTCTAACAATAATAAAGCATGTTGATTTTTAGGTCCATCAGTAGCTCCATCTCCCATAACACGA
>JBOFNI010000385.1:0-1844 GCA_051658845.1 Brevinema sp.
AATAATACAGAATTAATAATCCCTTCTCGATCTATCGCTAACGCTATTGCTTCTCTTACACGTTGATCTTTCCAAATAGGATTCTTTCCTCTCCCAATATTGTATCCAAAATATTCTATACGGGCAATCGGCTCTTCAAGCAACTGTAACCTAGAATGATCTATCACCCGTTCACGATCCACCGAATCAATATCATAAGCAATATCTATATCTCCTGTTTCCAAGGCAATTGTCCGTGCCGAACCTTCCGGAATAACCCTCATTTCAATATTAGGAATTTTTGGTGCTTCTCCCCAATATTCCGTATGCTGTTCCAAGATAAGATTTTGTCCTCGATTCCATTGTGTTAGTTTATAAGGACCCGTACCAACAGGTTTTTGACCAATATCTTGCCCTGCCTCTTCCACTGCTTTTTTATTAATAATCGCCATTACTGCATGTGCCAAGTGAGATAAGATCGGAGCAAAAGGGGTTTTTAAATTTAACAAAATGGTATCCCCATTCACAATCTCAACATTCCTAATCGGGTTAACAAGATGTTCAATTTCCGGAGAAACAAGCATCCGATCAATACTGTACTTCACATCCTCTGGACTCAATATTTCTCCATTATGGAATACCGCATTGGTTCGTAGTGTTAATTTGATTTGCGTTGGAGAAAGGATCTCCCATGCTGTTGCCAAACCTGGATAAAAATTTCCTTCTTCGTCTTTTTCTATAAGACGATCAAATATATTAACTGTAGCTCTTGCCGTAGCATTATCATTAGATCCATAGGGATCCATCGTAACTGCTTCCGTAGGAATTCCCACCTTTAAAGTATCTTTATTTGCAAGATCTTCTGCTTGTCCACAGAAACTCAATAAAAACACTATCACCACTAGTAGTTTTTTAAACATCACTACCTCCTATAGTATTACTTGTCTGAATGTTTACTAACTAATAAATTATAAGCTTATTTTTAATAATATATAATAGTCTATCTTTATCTTTATGTCAATATAAACGATAAAGAAACTTATTGACTTTTTCAGATTTGATCTAAACACTTTAATTATCGGTAAGACAAGTATAAAATAAAAAGCCTCAACAACTCAAATGTTGAGGCTTTTTATTTTAATTGATTAATAGATTCTAAAAGTATACTGTTTTCAATTGATGAGCATCAGCAGGATCAAAAATAAATCCTTTAATATTTTTAGAAGTTCCGACATTAGATAAAGGATAAAACAATGGGAAAAACGGTTGTTCTTGATCTAAAATAATTTGGATCTCTTTATACATTTCATTACGCTTAACTAGATCAACTTCTATCCGTGCTTGATCCAATAATTGATCCACTCTCGGATTCGAGTAAAATGTTCTATTACCCGGCCCACCAAATGCATCCGTATGAACTAAATTATAAATCCCATAATCTGCATCTCCTGTAACCGTTGTCCAACCCAAAATAAAGGCGTCATGTTCTCCTTTTCCTGTACCATCCAAGAAACGAGCCCACTCATAAACCTCAATAGACGCATCCAATCCTATCTCTTTAAGATTTGCTTGGATAATTTCCATCATTTTTTGGCGTGCCCCTTCCGTTGTCCACATACTCATTTTTGTACCTTCAGGTACGCCGGCTTCTTTCATTAACGCTTTCGCTTTTTCCACATCTCGCTTACGAGGTGTCAATCCATCATAATGTCCCACTACCGTTTCATAGATAATAGACGCTGCCGGTGTCCCACTACCAAATAATACAGAATTAATAATCCCTTCTCGATCTATCGCTAACGCTATTGCTTCTCTTACACGTTGATCTTTCCAAATAGGATTCTTTCCTCTCCCAATATTGTATC
>JBOFNI010000386.1:0-2973 GCA_051658845.1 Brevinema sp.
GATACAATATTGGGAGAGGAAAGAATCCTATTTGGAAAGATCAACGTGTAAGAGAAGCAATAGCGTTAGCGATAGATCGAGAAGGGATTATTAATTCTGTATTATTTGGTAGTGGGACACCGGCAGCGTCTATTATCTACGAAACGGTAGTGGGACATTATGATGGATTGACACCTCGTAAGCGAGATGTGGAAAAAGCGAAAGCGTTAATGAGAGAAGCCGGCGTACCTGTGGGTACAAAAATGAGTATGTGGACGACAGAAGGGCCTCGCCAAAAAATGATGGAAATTATCCAAGCAAATCTTAAAGAGATAGGATTGGATGCGTCTATTGAGGTTTATGAGTGGGCTCGTTTCTTGGATGGTACGGGAAAAGGAGAACATGACGCCTTTATTTTGGGTTGGACAACGGTTACAGGAGATGCAGATTATGGGATTTCTACTTTAGTTCATACGGATGCATTTGGTGGACCGGGTAACAGATCATTTTACTCGAATCCGAGAGTGGATCAATTATTGGATCAAGCACGGATAGAAGTTGATCCAGTTAAGCGTAATGAAATGTATAAAGAGATCCAAATTATTTTAGATCAAGAACAACCATTTTTCCCATTGTTTTATAAATTATCCAATGTCGGAACTTCTAAAAATGTAAAAGGATTTCTTTTTAATATTGCCGATCATCATCGGTTGAAAACAGTATACTTTTAGAATCTATTAATCAATTAAAATAAAAAGTCCTATTATTTAAATAATGGGACTTTTTCTAGGAATTTTTGTCTGTTGAAGGAGCAAATAATGAAGGTTTTATGGATTTTAATCTTCTTGGGGGCTTGTACTACCCAAAATATCAAAAAAGATACATTAAATGTTGCTGTTCCTATTGAGGCAACAGGATTGTATCCTTATATGGCTAATGATCCACATTCCAGTAGAGTTTCAGTACTGTTATTTGATACCTTAATAAAAAGGGATACAAATGGAGTAATTATTCCCTCTTTAGCAGAATCTTGGGAATATCAATCTTCAACGGTTATTGATTTTAAGATTCGTACCAATATTTTCTTTCATAATGGGGATATATTGACCTTAGATGATGTTCAGTTTAGCTTTGAAGAAATTTTGTCAATACCAAATTTGGCACATACAGTTGGTGTTATTGAACATACAGAAATTACTCCAGATCAAAAATTTCGAGTTATTCTTAAAGAACCTTATGCACCGTTTATTCCGTTAATGGGATATTTAACCTTTAAAATAGTGAATAAAGCTTATGTTGAATCAAACCGACAGGATATTGCTCAAAAACCTATGGGTACAGGACCTTATCGCTTAAAAAAATGGAATCGGGGACAGAATATTATTTTAGAAAAACATGATGGGTATTGGGAACAGGAAGCTTATATTCAAGAGATTAATATAAGAACGGTTAATGATCCAGTTTCTCGTGCATTAGCTTTAGAAACGGGTGATGTTGATATTGCCTATGAAATTGAAGGTAGTGATCAGGAAAGAATAGAAGAAAATCCTAATTTAGTACTGATGAAAAGAGAGATCCCTCGCGTAGAATATATAGCGATGAATATTGGTAAAGGAAAAAATATTCTTTGGAAGGATAAACGGGGTCGACAGGCTTTTTCTTATGCGATAGATCGAGACGGGATCGTTAATTCTGTGTTATTTGGAATGGGACAGGCTGCAGACTCTCTTCTCCCCCCTTTGGTTACCGGTTATCAAGCTCAGAATCAAATGAGGGATATAGAAAAAGCCAAACAACTACTTGAAGAAATGGAAATTTATAACCCTTCAATGACAATATGGGTACGAGAAGGGGTCAGTCAAAAAGTTGGAGAAGTAGTACAAGCAAATTTACGAGAGATAGGGATTGATACTAAACTGGAAGTCGTAGAGTATGCACGCTTTTTGGAAGGTATTGCTCGAGGAGAACACGATGTTTTTCTATTAAATTGGACAACAATTACAGCAGATGCAGATTATGGTCTGAATAATTTATTAAATTCCGAATCTTGGGGATCTAAAGGTAATCGTTCTTTTTATAGTAACGAAGAAGTAGATAGCTTATTAGCACAAGGTCGATATTCTTTTAATGAAGAAGATAGAAATCGTATTTATTATCGAATTCAAAATATTATTGCTGATGATGTTCCTTATATTCCTATCTATTATACGGAATTAGGAGTTGGAATGAAAAAAGAAGTACAAGGATTTGAATTTGATATTTTTTCTGATTATCAATTGAGTAAAGTTTATTTTGATCAATTAATCAATTAAAAGAAAAAGCCTCAATATTTAAATATTGAGGCTTTTTCTCTATTATTATTTTCAGTAAAAAAGAGGGTTATTTTGTTTATCGTTTATATTGACATAAAGATAAAGATAGACTATTATGTATTATTAAAAATAAGCTTATAATTTATTAGTTAGTAAACATTCAGACAATTAATACTATAGGAGGAAGTGATGTTTAAAAAACTACTAGTGGTGATAGTGTTTTTATTGAGTTTCTGTGGACAAGCAGAAGATCTTGTAAATAAAGATACTTTAAAGGTGGGAATAGGTACAGAAGCGGTTACGATGGATCCCTATGGATCTAACGATAATGCTACGGCGAGAGTTTCGGTTAATATATTTGATCGTCTGTTGGAAAAAGATTTGGAAGGGAATTTTTATCCGAGCTTAGCAACAGCATGGGAGACCCTTTCTCCAACGCAAATCAAATTAACACTACGAACCAATGCGGTATTCCATAATGGAGAAGTGTTGAGTCCTGTAGATGTTAAGTATAGTATTGATCGGATGCTTGTTTCTCCAGCGATTGAACATCTTGTCAGTCCGATTAAAAGTGTCGATATAGTTGGTGATGATGCGGTTCTTCTCCACTTAAAAGCACCGTTTGCTCCGGTATTATTCCATTTGGCACATTCAGCGATGGGGATTTTAAACAAAAAAGCAG
>JBOFNI010000387.1:0-3100 GCA_051658845.1 Brevinema sp.
GAAAGTCTCCCTCATACAAATCGTATAAGTCCTGATTCTCTATCGGCTCACTCTCATAGAACGAATTTAATCGCTCTTCAAACTCATAGTCCACCAACTCCACCTCATGGACTTGATCAACATAATCCTTACCCTCTTCGGGTTTTTGATTCTCCGCTAAGGTACAACTACCCAGCATCAATATCATTAGCATACTAAGTGAATACTTCATCACTTCTCCTAATTAATAATCTCCCAATTCCTTTTATAACTTTTATATTAATTAATACTTTATACTATACCACAAAATTAAATATTGTCAATAAATAATGCTATCAATACTAATGTTATAAGCTATTTATGATAAATAGCTTATAACATTTATAATAGTTATTTAAATAAAATTTTTTCCTATGTAAAAATACTATCGAATTTTATAATCAATTTGTATATTGTTACCCTGACTATCTATTATTGGTGGTAAACGTTTTGCTGTATTAATACCCTCTACTGTTTTATATTGTCTTGCCCACCAATGGATCTTATCATCTTTAAATTGGTATTCCATTACTCCGATGTATCCTTCAGATTCTTTAGTAGATGTTGATACAAAAGCATGCTCCCCAACTCCCCATACATCCTTAATAATATGAAACGAATGGATTTTTTTATGGTTTGTTCTTGCCTGACTATCATTAAACTCATGAATATAAAGCTTACCTCTAATAGGGTCATTCAGATAATGTTTCTTGACATATTGATGAAGTGTCATTACTTCTATTAATGGTAAAGTTCTATTTGTCCACGTTGTATCTAACAACTTATATTCAACATCATTTAACTCAAAATAACAACTATCTTTCAGAATATGTTCTTCTTGTGTATAAACATATTCTTTTTGTTGAGGAATACTACATCTAGAAACTATTAATAATAATATCAATAATATTTTTTTCATTTTTACCTCTTACTTATTCTTTAAATCCTTTATATGAAGTAATAGTAAGATTATACTGGGTGTTAAAAGAATTGGCTAATTGATTAAGATTCCATTGACTTTGTTCATCTTTGTCTAACTTACTTGGAGAACTAATAATATTAGAAATTATATTCGTCTTATCCTTATCATCTACATTGGTAATCTCAGCATATGGATTATTTTTATCAATAAATACTGGTACTAATTCTTCATAAACAACATACAAATCTTTATTAAATGATTCTATTATATTTCCAATATCTGTAGTCGCTAAATGAGTATAATGAGTCTGATTACCTTCAGTATCAAATTCATACAATTTATTTTCTTGCAACCATCGATACATAGATAACCATTCATACTTATACTCCTTTAAATCATCTGGTACTAGTTCTTCATCTGGATGAGCAGGAGGTTCTGGTACTGGAGGTTGAGCTATCATAGTAGGATTTCTATCCGGTGGTACAATATTACTAAGATCAAATCTCCAAATTGTTGGTAATCCCATTCTATAAGCATAACCTCGTGGAGGGCATAGCACTCCATTACCTTTATCTACAGTCCACCATCCTGTCGGAAAAAAGAATATAGGAACCCACCATACAGTCCAGGAATCAAAAGCATGTAGAAATACTTGTTTAACCATACCTGGTCCATTAGTTACGTAATATTTTAGTACAGCAGAAATTTGCTTAAAAGGTAATTCAGGAAACAATCCCCCCAATCGATCCAGTACTTTAGCAACAGCTAACATTCCTTCTTTACCTAATATTTGTTCTAGATTTGCCAATACTTTATCAAGTGCATCACTAATAGCCTCAATCTGATATTTTACCTTTATCACAGTAGTCCATAATCCAAATAGTGAGTTGATTACTCCATTTTTTATTACAAATAAAAATGCATTGCTGTGACTATAATTACCATTCTCATCTACAATTTTATTATTATAAATATCTATCCACGGACCTACCGTACCGATAAGCTTACCAACACTATTTAGAAGATCTAAAACAGCAGATTCTTGGAATGGAGGCAAAACACCAATACTTAATAATGAATCATCTTTGACACCTGTTTTCTTATTGAAAGTACGATTCAGCGAGGTTTTATAAATATTATCTAAATAAGCGCTGTCAAATTCTTGTCCATCTGAATTAGAAACTGGCTGTAGTAATGACGCTCTAAAACCTGATGGTGATAGAAAGCCTATTCTTGATTCTATATAATCAGTATGTCGATCTACAGAAATTAATTGGTATTTTTCAAATAAAAAACCTAAGCTTTCTAAATTGTTTTGACGTACTTGAGGATAATGGGAATATTTAGGGTATTCAACAATAGGCTTAATATGCTTTTTATCAAGCTCTTGAAACACATTTAATTCTAACTCTAACATATATTTAGATAACTGTAGATCCGTGCTATGATTTTCAACATGCTCCCAATATATTGTTTTTAATATTTTGGTAAGAAATGTGTTAGAATTATTATCTGTCATCAAACTATAAATTGTTGCTATACCTGAATAGTAATTTGCAAGTACAAAATTAGGAATAATACAAGCTAACGTATTACTAACTGTTGGTGATAACATAGCCACCGATTCTAAAGTAAACATAAGTTCTTTGACTTTTGTTAAATCATCTTGGTGTGTTAAGGTGTCTTTTCTTGCAGCAGCATCAAAAATTAATTTTTTATCATCTGACGATAAAACACCTTTTGTTCCATTCATCACATTGCCATGTTGTTTATATTCATTATATAACTGGTTATATACATCATTAACATCTATAGGAGATACTTTTTCATTTAATGAGAAATTATCATGTAAAAAATATGCAACATTAAAACTTAAATTTTCTGTTAGTATAGGGTTAGATAATTTTTTTATATAATTATAAAAATCTGTATCCTCATCCTGAATTAAAGCTGATGTCATATGGTATCCCCATCCAGTAGGATGAATCGTATAAGTCTTCTCATCCGCACTATACACATGGACTTCCGATGTCGCAAAATTCTCTGTTCTACGATATGTCGGTATTCTTATCGCTCCTACAAACCTATTAGCTTCTATAATCCGGTATTCGTAATATCGATAAAAATCTCCCCCTTCTCTATCCAATACTAATATCGGTC
>JBOFNI010000388.1:0-4499 GCA_051658845.1 Brevinema sp.
CAGGGACACGTTGTACTCGGTGGACGCCACTTTCCAGTTTTAAAGTCCCATATACGTCTTTTCCGCTTACGGTAAAAATAATTTCTTTATATCCACCTACCCCTGCTTCATTAGAAGAGAGGACTTCTATTTTCCAACGACGGCTTTCAGCATAACGGGAATACATACGAAAAAGATCTCCGGCAAAGAGAGCTGCTTCATCTCCTCCAGCCCCTCCCCGTATTTCGACAAGGGCATCTTTGTTTTTCATGGGGTCTTGAGGGATTAATAAAACTAATACTTCTTGGTATAATTGATCCAGTGTTTCTTTTAAGAGGGGTAGTTCTTCTTTAGCAAGAGATTTTAATTCTTGATCGGAAGAACTTAGCCATTCTTCATATTCTGTGATGGATTGTTCTGTTTTTTCGTACTCGTCATGCTTGGAAAGAAACTCATCATAAGTTGCACGTTCTTTTGCCAGCTTTCCAAACTCTCTATCAGAAGGATTAAGTGTCGCCAGTTTTTGATCTAATTCTTTAATGGTGTTTAATCTGTCTCCAGCTTTTGGGTGCATACTCTTTTCCTATGTTATAATTATACTATTATAACATAATAGCTTGGAATTATCAATTAAATTATTATTGATCAAATATCGCTCTCTTTTGTGAATATATAAAGGATAGACAATCGTTATTTTAACTATTATCAAATAAAAGAGTTGAAAAATCTAACCTTTTAGCTTATAATATACACAAATAATATATATTATTTTGTTTAGGACTATAATGATGAAAAAAATACTATTATTTACTGTATTCTTATTGAGTGCTTGTTCTCTTGATTTTTATCACAAGTTTCCTATGAGTACTCATATTCCTTCTTTAACAGATTCTGAGCCTGTATTTTTAAAGTTAGGAGGAACTATCTGGAAACATAGTAGTACAGTTGGGGATGAATATTTATTTATTTCTAATTCCGGATTAAAGTATGCTTTAATTCATCTAAAAAAAGGAGAGATTCCTAAACGATATCCGGAAAACTATCAATATATTAGTCTTAGTTTTCATTCGATTTCTTTTCCTACATTATCCTATAAAGTAGCTAATGTATATCAAAAATCCGATCATAGGGATTCGTTTATTGGTTTTCGTCTCTTAAATTCTCATACCTTACTTATGGTTGAGGATAGTAAAGCCATTGATGTAGTAGATTTACTAGAACACTCTAAAGGAACACAGTGGAGATTACATATTTAATAGATAAACCAAGTATTTAAATGTTAGTTTTTTTTGGTAGTGGTCTTTATGAAAGAAGATAAAAATATCTCTTTGACACGAGCAGTTGCCTGCTTTATGATTGTATTGGTGCATGTTGGAGAACAAAGATATTATAATGCTCCGGTAAATACATCAATATTTGAACTATCGGCTTTAGCTATTGTAATTGGTAGGGTAGCAGTCCCTATCTTTTTTATGATTAGTGGTTTTTTATTATTTTCTAAAAATAAATATAAAGAGTTTGATCTTCAGATTTTCAAAAATCGTTTTTTAGCAATCTTTGTCCCTCTAGTTTTTTTTACGGCTATTTATTATGGGTATACGATTCTCAAGGGATTTAATCCTCTTACGAATCCTAAAGAATTTAATGAGTATTTCTCCGAAAGTATTTCTCATCTTTGGTATCTTGGTTATATTCTCCCTGTTTATACTTTTTCTCCTTTTATTCATATTCCCAGTTTTCAGACAAACAAACAGTTATGGGCTTTTCTCGGAATCATTACTTTTTTCTTTTTTATTACCGAATCGATTATGTCTCAGCCTTATAATTTTAAGGTTTCTTATTCGTTTAATCAAGCATTACTTTATATGTTTACAGGATATATCCTCAAACAGTTTTCTTTTACGGGTAGATATTATACGATAGGCTTTGCTCTAATTTTTGTATTGTTGATTCAAGTGGGATATTTTTTATTGTTGTATGCCAAAGATTTTACTTTTTCTTTCCAGTATGGAGACAATCAACATTTTGAACAATTTTTAGGGGCGATACGATATTTTTTAGGAGATCAGGAGCAAGTGCTTCCTTCTTACAAAACCTTAGCTGTTTTTTTACAATCAATCGCTTTGTTTTTATTTTTTCAATCACTAGATATGAGCCATATTTCCGATAAAGTATATCAAAAAATTTCTTATATTGCGAAACATTCTTTAAAAATCTACGGTTGGCACATGATTTTTATTATTTTTATTTCTGAATTAAATCTTCCGTGGAATGACTATGCTATTTTTACTTTAAGTTTCGTATCTTCAATTTTAGGAGCTTTATTCTTTTCTTATATGGAAGATGCGGTAAAGCATGCGATGATACTCCATAAAATATAAAGATCTTTTTTAATTTATTTAATTAAAATAATTAGCAAGAATGAAAAATCATTTTTATCAATGAGAAAAAATTGTCAATATATTAAAAAAATGTTTATAAAACTTGTATAATTATTAAAATATGTTATACTATGAATAACAAATTAAATTTTATCTTATTAGGAGGCCTTACATGGCAAAAATCGCTATTAATGGTTTTGGACGTATTGGTCGTTGTACCTTACGTGCATATTTAGCACATTATGCAAACGACTACGAAATTGTGGCAATCAACGATCTCACTGCACCGGATATGTTGGTTCATTTGTTCAAATATGATTCTACTTACGGACCTTATCAAGGAGATGTCAAATTAGAAGGAGATACTTTAGTTGTTGGTAATAAAAAAATTAAATTATTAGCAGAAAAAGATCCTAAAGCTCTTCCTTGGAAAGCTATGGGAGTTGATATTGTTATTGAATCAACAGGTATTTTCACAAAGCGTGATCAAATGCAGGCACATATTGATGCCGGTGCTAAAAAAGTGTTATTATCTGCACCTGCAGCATCTGCTGATGATGTAGATTTAACAACAGTTATCGGTGTTAATCACGAAAAAATCACCAAAGAGATGCAATTTATCTCTAACGCTTCTTGTACCACCAACTCAATGGCCGGCGTTGCTAAAGCAATTAATGATGCTTTTGGTATTGTTTCCGGATTTATGACCACGATTCACTCTTATACGATGGATCAAAACCTTTTAGACAGCCCTCACCGAAAAGGCGATCGTTATCGAGCACGTTCTGCTGCCGAAAATATCGTTCCTTCTTCTACTGGTGCTGCAAAAGCTATCGGCTTAGTTATTCCTGAATTAAAAGGAAAATTAGACGGAGGAGCTCTTCGTATTCCAACACCTGTTGGATCGATTACCGATATGACTTTTGAAGTTTCTAAATCGACCACAAAAGAAGAAGTCAACGCAGCAGTTAAAAAAGCAGCTGCTTCCTATCTTAAAGGGACTGTAGAATATTCTGAGGAAGCTCTTGTTCTTAAAGATATTGTCGGAAGTCCATATTCTGCAGTCTTCCATGCAGATATTACCAAAGTTGGTGGAGTCGATGGAAAAACCGTTAAAGTTTTTGCTTGGTATGACAATGAATGGGGATTCTCCAACCGTATGGCACACCTTTGTAAAATCGTCGGTGGATTACTGTAAAATCGTCTTTTAATAAATAATAAAACAGCTTTCATTACGAAAGCTGTTTTATTTTGATATAGAGTGATATTTTAATTTCTTATAAAAAACAGACACCGTCATGTTTTTTATTAAGAAAAATATTTAATGCTTACAACCACAAGGACAGGTAAAATTGGCAATCCGTGCAAAATCTTCTACTTTAAGAGATGCACCACCAACTAATGCTCCATTGATATTTGGCATGGTGATTAAGGTATCGATATTTTCAGTATTGACCGATCCTCCGTAAAGAATCAATAATGCTTCTGCGAGTTCATCATCGTAAATTTTGGTAAGGATTTTTCGACAAATTTGATGTGCTTCATCGGCATCTTGAGGAGAGGCTGTTTTTCCTGTGCCGATTGCCCAAACAGGCTCGTAAGCAATGACAAAATTGTTTGCTCTGGGAATCCCTTTTAATCCTTCGGTTAATTGGGTGGTGAGCACAGATTCTAATTTTCCTGCTTCTCTTTCTTCCAAACTTTCTCCAATACAAAGAACAGGAGTAATTCCATGGCTGAGAGCGGATTTTACTTTAAGATTGATGAGCTTATCGCATTCTCCAAAAATAGCACGACGTTCGGAATGTCCTATGAGGACAAAGCTTGCTCCGGCATCTTTAAGCATGAGTGGAGAAATTTCTCCGGTGAATGCTCCTTTTTCTTCGTAGTGCATATTTTCTGCACCGACGAGAATGGCTGTTCCTTTAGCAGCTTCAGCAACCGCTTGAATCATCGTCGCAGGTACACAAAGAAGGACACCTCTATTGGGTTTGTTTGCTAATTGTGTTTTTAATTCGTTGACGAACGCAACACCTTCGGCAATAGTTTTGTGCATTTTCCAGTTTCCGGCAATTAATTTTCTCATTTATTGTCTCCTTGTGCTTAAGCACGGGTTATTATTTATATTATATCATTTTT
>JBOFNI010000389.1:0-3020 GCA_051658845.1 Brevinema sp.
TACTTCCTCAGCAGAACAGCATTTACGAGATTCTTTGCTTACAAAAGAATTTTTTCCTCTAATATAAGGGCTTTCTTCTTTTCCCAGTCCGACAAAGGTAACCCCCGTTACTTGATAACCTTGCTCTAGTAATAAAGTAACGGCAGCAGAACTGTCTATTCCTCCACTCATACCGATAAAAACATGTTTTTTATTGTTTGCCATTATTTTTTCTTTAAGTAATTAATTTTTTCCCGTAAAAACTCCAAAGCTCTTTTAGGAGCTCCCTCAGGAAGATTATCTAAGAGATCGACAAATTGAATATCTTGAGGTAAGGTTTGGACTTTGTTTAATTCAATAAAATCGATCGCTTCTTGATTGGTAATCTTATCTAGGAGACGTAGTCCTTCATTGGATAAAGAAAATAAATAATATAAATTATGTAATTTTGCCACTAAAAAATAGGATCCTAATCCTGCTGGGATCGTCGCTAAAATTTCGATAGATTTTCCTTCTGTAGAAATGGATAAGGTATTTCGTCTGAAAAAAAATCGAATCATAATCCAAGTGAGAAATGCCAGCACTCCTGTGATTAAAACAATTCGTAATAAGGTAACTACCGGAGATTCTGTTTCAATAGGAGGTGGGGTTTCAGCGTCGACGCCTAAGTAAAAATCATCTAGAAATCCAATATTTGTTTCTCCCATATTTGTCTGTTCTTGAGATTGCAACTGTTGGGGAAAACTGAGTATTAATATAATATATAAGAGGATCGTTTTGTTTTTCATCTTTATATCATAATATATAATAGATAATATGTCAATATTACAGGTTTAAGCTGATAATTTTATGATTAAGATCGTATAAAATCCTCAATTTTTTTTATAAAATTCCGAATAATTAAGATAGTGATTATAGCGATTAGTTTCCGCATTTGAGGATATTATTATGGTTCGTTTTCTTTCTTTTTTATTAATTTGTATTATAGTTCTTACAGCTGTTCATACCCAAGATTATGAAGAATATGAATATTACGACGAATATGCTGGGTATTATGATGAAGGATATTCTGATTATTATGATGAATACTATGATGAATATACGGAGATTGCTGAAGAACCTACTCTAGAAATTCCTATAGAACCCCCAATAACAAATGATCTTGTACCGAATCTTGAAGAACAAACAGTTACTAATATTTTTATTCCTATTTTACAGACGTATCGTTCTCCTATTGTTGTTGATCCTAATGATCCTAAACTTCCAGGAAATCACCATTTGGTGAAACTCCGAGGGATGGTTTGGCGTTCGGATGGGACTGTTTTAAGAACTAATAGTCGTGGTGTTGTTTCGGAACAACGCTTATTTATCTTTTTTGATAAGGAAAGGGATGCGATTGCCTATCAATATGCCTTTGATCGAAGCACTCCAATGTGGCCGGAAAAAGGGTCGTTTATTCCTCTTTTTCCACTTCTATGGACGAATGATTTTGTTCCTGTTCCCAGTGTTCCCGATCCTCTTTCCAATACAAATATGATCCAGGGAAGTATCCAATATATTGTAGAACCATTGATCATGAGGAATTATCAATATGAGAAAGTATTAGAATTATTAATGAATCAAGCACAAGAACGGATAACGGATAAACGAGATTTTGATACTGTTCATACAAATACGATGGTTACGACCAATGTTTCACGCCGAGGAATAATTATTGTAACCAATACAACAATGTCTGTGATTACGAATATTACCCGCTATGACTTTGATCGTATTATCGAAGTCCAACAGTCCGGTGTTACTAATATAATACAAGAGACTAATATTATTAATAAAGATATAAATACAAATGATGAAATTAGCATGATTCCTAGCTCGATATCTGGGATTGTCCAATCGATGTATCTACTTCCCCTTAAAGTTTTTGCACAAGAAGTTTTGTTGGATAATCAGTATATCGAAACAATTGGTGGAGCATCTGGAGGGATCTTTATCCATGAAACAGGTGATAGTGATAACCCTTATCAGATTATTTTTCTTTCTCTTGATGAAGGAATGTATTTGTATGAATATAATATGAGTAGTCCGTTTGATGTCCGTGATTCGACGATTCAGGCAAGTCAGCAGGCACGAGAACTATATATTAGAATCTTGAATGAACGGATTAATATGAGACGCTTTCAGCAAGTACCGATTAATAAAGTATTTTTTGAATAACATTTAAGAAGATCAGAATGCCCAATAAAAAACCTCCTATGAACGAACAGAACACTTATCGTTTTATTGATGAGTTTGAAGAAATATTATACGGACAGATTGCCTATGCTAAGAGCCTTATTGCGAAGAAGTATTGGAATCAATTAGAAAAATTTCTCTATTCGATTGACCCTCATGAAGTAGCAAGCATCATTCAAGAGTTGAATTCAACTGCAAAAATTCTTGTCTTTCGTCTTTTATCGGCGCAAATGGCAATTGATGTCTTTATGAACTTAGACGGAGACGAACAAGAAAAACTATTATTCTCTTTTACAGATACGGAAGCCGGAACGATATTGACGGCTATTGACCCTGACGATAGAACACGATTATTAGGAGAATTACCTCCTTCCTTGGTGACAAAACTTCTCAAATTGCTTTCTATAGAAGAACGAAAGATTGCCAATACCTTACTTGATTATCCTGAAGATTCGGCAGGACGAATTATGACCCCCGAATTTGTTTCCTTATCACCCGAACTTACAGCATTAGATGCCTTGACCTTACTTAAAGAACAAGCCTCCCAAAAAGAAACGATTTATACTTCTTATGTCGTTGATGAGAAGGGGGTATTGATCGGCTCCATTACCTTAGAAGAATTAATCCTTGCTCCTGATAAAAAACGCTTAAAAGACTTTATGAAAGCAAATCCTGTCTGTTCATCCACCCATGCCGACCAAGAAGAAATTGCTCACCTTATCAATTATTATGAATTAATGGTACTACCGATTACCGATACTCATGGTTGTTTGGTGGGGATTATTACCAGTGATGATATTCTTCAT
>JBOFNI010000390.1:0-1601 GCA_051658845.1 Brevinema sp.
TGGGAAAACAATTTCTTACTGATTTAGAAAAACAAGGACGCCTTAATGAAAATATTGAAGTGGCGATTCTTCAAGGTATTATAGGGCAAGAAGCAACAATAGCACGCTCAGAAGGGTTTAAGGAAATCATTGCTCCTTATTCCAATATTACTATAATTAGAGAAGGAACAGGACGCTGGGAAAGAGGTTTAGCCGTTTCTATTATGGAAAATTGGATTCAAGCGGATACACAGAGTAAATTAAAGGTTGTTTTTGCTAATAATGATGAAATGGCTATAGGTGCATCCCTAGCCGCACAGCAAGCTAATAGAAATGATATTCTGATTTATGGAGTAGACGCAAGCCCAGCAGGAGTGGCAGCTCTAGGTAATGGGCTTCAGGCTACGGTAGAACAAGACCCTGTTGCAATGGGGCGTTCTGCTATTGAAATTACTATGAGAAAGTTGATAGGAGATAATATGGATGATTTAGTTAATAATAAGTATAAATATATCCCTCTTAATACAGTCACGCTTGATAATAAGGCAGAATTTTTAGAAAAGTTAAATTCCCTTTAATTTTTTCAATCAAATTTCCTCTTAGATATAAATACTAACTGTATAGATTTATAGTGATACGATATAGCTCTACTATCATAAACTAGGTAGAATTAATAAGGGTAAAATTGTTATGAGCCGTTTAATTTTGCAGAGGATAAAGCTTGATGTATCCTAACGCGAGAGGCTTTTAATACCTATTAACGCCGGAAATATTAAACTTTAATAAGTGTAATTCTCATTTAATTCCCCATGCATCGGACACACCGATTTATGGGGTTTTCTTTAATCGTTCTTTAATTGAATAACGCCGGAAATTTAAAAAGTCCCCCTCTTAAAAATTTTAACAGCTTTTTAATCCCCTAAAAATAAGGATTCATAGTTATTTTGTAGCTATCTCTACTTTGCAAAATAAGAAGATTCTAGTGATTTAACGCCAGAAATTTAAAAATACTAGTGTTTTTTTCGAATAACGTCGGAAATCTGGTAATATACAAAAAAAAAGCACCAGCCGAAGCCAATGCTTTATATGATTATATGTGAATATCTCTGTTCTTATAATTCTTCGGATTTGACTTCAATAAAGAAGGTGTCTTTTTCTTTGCATCCTATTTCACTGAGAGCCTCGTATGTGGGAGAGCAGACTTATCAATACACTCAGCTTGATTTTTAAGAGTTTCTAAAATGATTTTAGCATTAGGAATAGAAACCTCCGAGCTTTTTCTAATGTTATGAGCTGTTTAATTTTGCTGATGTATAGACAAGTTGACAATGCAGTGTCAGCATTATTAGCAAGAAAAATAGTAGAAATTATAAAAAAATGGTTGATAAAATAGTTTTGTATTTTAATTGATGGAGTCTCCATCAATTACCTTCTTGAAAAAACCGCCATCTTCTAAATTAAAGAATTGACAATATTATAGAATATGTACAGCTCTTACCTTACAAATTCATATTTATTTTGACCATCAATCGGTGCATCATTTAAAATAGATAAATCATCTAAACTTGGATAGTTGATAGCATAGGTAACTCCACCTCCTCCGCCATCACGAATCCCAAGAA
>JBOFNI010000391.1:0-1306 GCA_051658845.1 Brevinema sp.
AAGAACAAGCCTCCCAAAAAGAAACGATTTATACTTCTTATGTCGTTGATGAGAAGGGGGTATTGATTGGCTCCATTACCTTAGAAGAATTAATCCTTGCTCCCGATAAAAAACGCTTAAAAGACTTCATGAAAGAAAATCCTGTCTGTTCATCCACCCATGCCGACCAAGAAGAAATTGCTCACCTCATCAATTATTATGAATTAATGGTACTCCCGATTACCGATACTCATGGTTGTTTGGTGGGGATTATTACCAGTGATGATATTCTTCATATTATGCAGGAAGAAGTAACGGAAGATTTCCAACGCTTTACGGGGATTAATCCGAATGAATCGAGCTATTTAACAGGATCCTTATGGTCGTTAATCATTAATAGATCTGGGTGGGTACTGGGCTTGTTATTGATAGCAGGGTTTACTCAAGATCTTATTATTAGTTATGGGGAGCTTTTGGAACATTATTGGATGGATCTTTCTATTTTCTTTACGGTTCTGGTAGGAGTTGGCGGTAATGTCGGAAGTCAATCGTCGATTTTGGTTATCCGAGGGATTACCGTAGGAGAAATCACTGCTCATAATACTTGGCGTTTGGTACGTCGAGCATTAATTTGTGGTATTGCAATGGGAATCCTTCTTGCCGGAATGCTCTTAGTGAGGATTTTCTTTTTTCAAACAGGAGCTTCCGTTCAGTGGGCGGCGGCACTATCGATGGTGCTGATCGTTGTTGTTTCCAATTTATTGGGAGCGATTCTCCCAATTATTCTCAAACAATTCAAAATCGACCCTGCCGTCGTTTCCGCTCCGTTAATTTCTACATTAATGGATATTGGAGGATTGATTCTCTATTTGGAAACAGCAAAATATCTTTTACTCTAAATGTTTTTACAGAAAAATATAAGGAATATTCTTGATTATCTTATACTTATAATTCTCTAAATCATCGTAAGGTTAGTATGTGAAGTAAAATTTACACTAATACTATGGAAGTGATTTTGGGTGACTATCAAAAAAGTATTATGGGTTAGTTGAATAGTGCTACCTATCAAATAAAGGATACCTTTAAAGGTATCCTTTATTTGTTTTAAGCAAGAATATGCTTTTTTGTTGGACTATAACTACAAGAACAACTACTAAATCTGTTACCACAATATACGCAGTTTTTATTATCAGGAACTGCTATATGCCTTTTAGTGGGGCTTTTGCTACAAGAACTTCTCGGTTAACTCCCCGCAGTTTTCACATCTAGGGCAAATGCAACTACCTAACTCCTTACAATTAGGACAAATCCAATTGTTAATATCATC
>JBOFNI010000392.1:0-2152 GCA_051658845.1 Brevinema sp.
TATAGTACAGGATTAGTCGCTACAATAGGAATATTATGTTTGTGTGCAAATTGGATGAGCATATTGTTGGTGATTTTATCTTCAGGAAGATTTCTGTCTTGAATCTCTATATAAAAATGCTCAAAGGTGTTGTGGTAAAACTCCCATGTTGTGAGCATTTGTTCTTCATTTTTCTGTGATGCATAGTGGTACAATTCCCCAGTGTGATCGGAAGAAAGGACAATAATATCCGAAGCGTATTTTTGAAGGAGAGCTTTATCGACACAAAAACGCCCAAAACTCCCATCATCGTAGCCTTGAGAAACAATTTTGAGAATATTTTGATAACCTTGAAAATTCTTTGCTAATAGAACAATTGAATAACGATCGATGATAGGGTCGTCTTTACGTTGAGAAGAAAAACGGGATTGTTCCATAACCTCAAGATGGATACCGAAAATTGCTTTGACATTAGCACTTTTTGCTTTTTTATAAAATTCCGGTACAGCAAAAAGATTGTTATAATCGGTAAGGGCAAGAGCGTATTGACGACATTCTTTTGTTTTTTCGATTAGTTCAGGAATCGTCGGAATGGCTTTTAATATAGAGTAGTGGGAATGAACATGTAGATTCACAAAATCACGCATAAGACCTCTTGAGTAATAATCAAAAAGGGAAGACCGAGCCTTCCCTTTTTGTTTGGATTTTTATCTAGAGTAAAACTCGATAATAAGAGGAATATCTCCTATTGTAGGTACTTCGGTACGGGTCGGAAAATAAGAAAATTTTGCCGACATTTTTGCAGGATCACGTTCGATATATACAGGGATAACAATAGAGCCATCGTTTACGGCGTTGGTGAAGACTTCTTTGTCTTTAGATTTGCTTTTTAAGGTAACAACATCGGTCAAACGAAGGCGGTAAGAAGGAATATCCACTTTTTTACCGTTGACTTCAAAATGTCCGTGATTGACTGCTTGACGCGCCGCATAAATTGTAGGGGCAAATCCTGCCCGATAAACAAAGGCATCCAAACGGCGTTCTAAAAGCTGTACCAATAATTCAACGGTATTTCCTTCTAAACGGGAGGCTTCTTTATAGTTGTCTCTCATTTGTTTTTCGGAAATATTGTACTGAGCACGTACTTTTTGTTTTTCGAGTAATTGGGTTTTATAAACGGACATTTTGCCACGGAATTTTTTTGTTGCTCCGGCTTGTCCCGGTCCGTAAGATTTTTTCTCCATTACTTTTGCGGCTTTTTTGGTGATCGCAATCCCTAAATAACGAGATATTTTGACCTTAGGTCCATTTTTACGCATAAAGGTTCTCCTAAGAAATGTTTAAATTTTGTCTTATTAATATTATGGTGCAGCCTACCATAAATATCTTTTAAATAATACCCTATATCATACAATATATTTTCTTTTTTTTCAATCATTCTGCCAATCTTTTAAGAAAATTTTAACCAAGAAAGAGATGATTTCTTAAACAGGCAATCAATATATCTTGGGGAGGTAATTTTTTGGAGAATATTAATATCTCCTAATCGATGGATTCAAATAAATTTGATATGGTATAAGAAAATCCCAAATGATGATACGATTTTGCAGAGGCGATCCGTCCTCTTGGACTTCGTTGGATAAAACCTTGTTGGATTAAGTACGGCTCAATAACATCTTCGAGCGTTTCGATCTCTTCATTAAGGGTAGCGGCAAGGGTAGAGACACCTACGGGTCCCCCTTGATAAAATTCGATAATTGTTTGAAGAAGTTTACGATCAATCGCATCCAAACCTTCTTGGTCGATTTCTAATTTTTTTAAAGTATCGTGGATAAATTCTTCTGGTACGGATAAAATATTGGCAACTAATACAAAATCGGAAATTCGTCTTAGGAGGCGGTTAGCAATACGAGGTGTCCCACGAGACCGAGAAGCCAATACCGATGCCCCACTTTCGTCAATATCAACATTTAAAATTTTAGAAGAACGGAGAATCACTTTTTGTAGTTCTTCTTTGGAGTAAAATTCCATTCGTTCGACGATCCCAAAACGGGAACGTAAAGGGGCTGAAACCGATCCTGAACGTGTTGTCGCACCAATCAATGTAAATCGTGGAATATTAAAGGATAAGGTTTTTGCTCCAGTTCCTTCCCCGATAATAATATCGACTTTA
>JBOFNI010000393.1:0-2089 GCA_051658845.1 Brevinema sp.
AGATTTAGGGCAGTATCACAAAGAGAACAAGCTCTACAAGCAAGACATTCTTGATAAAGGGCATATAATGCCGGATCTGTTGGTGGAGCAGTTGAGGAGTTTTCTATTTTTTTGGGTTCACTAGGTATAGGATCAGAAGGTTCGGGTATTTGCTGAGAAATTTGTTTGGGATTTTGAATATGTTCATCGGCAAAATATTGAAGGATTGTTTTTTTAATCATGATGTTCCTCAAGATAAGTGATATAATCTTTTAATCCTAATAAGGCTTGGGATCGGTGGGAGATATTATTTTTTTGCTTATCTGACAGTTCTGCAAAGCTGTATTGATATTGAAACGCTTCCGGAAGGAAAATAGGATCATATCCAAACCCTTTTGTACCTATAGGAGATTCTGCAATTTTACCTCGACATTCTCCTCGGGAACAAAAAATATCTTGATTAGGAGAAAGTAAGACAATATAAGAAACAAAACAGGCAGAACGCTCGGTAAGATGTTCCATTTTTTTGAGTAGTTTGTCGATATGTTCGCTGTGAGAGGCTTTTTTCCCAGCATATTCAGCAGAAATAACACCGGGGGCATAATCAAGTGCCGGTACTTCTAAACCGGAGTCGTCTGCTAAGATATAGTAATCGGGGTAATATACTGACCACGCTTTCGCTTTGATTAAGGCATTTTCTATATAGGAGGTCTGTCCTTCAATAATTTCTAAAGATCTATCGGGAGTAGAAATCGGTATGGGTAAGATTGCTGAAATTTCTTGGATTTTATGGGGATTTTGGGTCGCAAGGAGAATATTCATTACAGATCCTTATATTTTTAACTATATTATACTATAATTATTATAAAAAATAAAGAATATTTTAAATAGGAACTTATATGTAGAAGAGAAAAAAAGTTTCAAATATACTTGACCTACATGGGTATTAATATTATAATAGTAAAAGAATCTTTTTCTTAATGATGTTTTATGTATTTAAAAGATATTAAATTCAGGGAGAAGAGCTATGAAACGTACAAGGATAGGGGTATTGATTGTACTAGGGTTGCTTTCCTGTAATCAAAAAAATGAAGAAACTATTGCTCAGATAACAGAATTACTAAGTGAAAATTTAATAATGGCTGATGTTACAAATGCGGTTGCTTTAGTAGAATCGGTTCCTAATTTACCGATAGAATTTATGGTCAATGAAATGGCAAATATGGAAAAAACAGTTATTGTTGAAGAAATAATGACACCGATGGAACCGGAGATAATTATTGACGTGCCTAGATTACGTCAAGAGTACACTCCACCAATACCTCAAAATAGATCTTCTCTTTATGTGGTTCAAAGAGAATCCTATATTAAAGTAGGCAATGATATGCCAGCCCTTAATGTGTCTTACAATAATAGCCAAAAAATCACTGTAGTTGTATTTCCTATTCCAAATGCTGTAATGGTGGATATTTATCTTTATGCAATACCGGAGTACAGTCCCTTAGTCCGTAACTATAATACATTAATAGGATTTGCACAACAGATAGAATTGGTACAGGGACAAGCGCAGTTTACTAAATATTGGAGAGCTCGTCGTTCTGATGGTAGGATGATGAACAGAGGTGCTTATAATATTTATGTGGAATATCATTATCGAAACAGTAGAGGTCAGATTCTCCAAACAACAGGTCGTTTTTGGGGTGGCAGCCACCGATCATGGAAAGTTTATGCATCGTAGTATTTTTTTATATTTTTTTAAAAAGCATAAGATATTTTTATAAAAAGCCGATATATATAAAAAAGAAAAAAGGGATTGCTAAAAAATACAATTCCTGTTACAATAGTAATAATATTCAAGCATTGAATTGATGTTATAATAATTTTATTTTTAAGAAGGAGTTCTTGTTATGAAAAGAGCGTATCTTCACAGTATAATTTCTTATACTATGTTAGTAATGGCTATTTTTACTGCACCACTGTACAGTCAAACTCAAGGCTCATATGTTTTCCAAAACTTTACGTTATCTGATTTTGGAGATGGTTATGATGCTGCTAAATCATTAGTATGGAAGCCTAAATTTTCTGAATTTGCTGTACAAGTAGCGGATGA
>JBOFNI010000394.1:0-1373 GCA_051658845.1 Brevinema sp.
TGCACCGACCCCTGATGATCCTTCCTGCGGGTGGTGAGCCTACTGGAAGGCGAGCCAACGTCACTCCTTCGGGCTGTGCCCGGCCGGGGCCCGGAGGCAAAGACCCGGCCACCAGGCGCTCGCTTACGTGCCCCAACCCCAGGCCTGGGTCCAGGGCAGGGCCCCGGTAACACCGATCTGGGCGACATAACGGTCCTTGGTTTTAACTTTTTCATCAGGGTTTTTGAACCACTCTTAATCTGACCCGTCACCTAGAACATGTTTTCCTTGGGATACCCTACCGGGGGCACTAGGCCCCTGACAACATAGCTTCTAGGGTCATTCGGGTACTCAAACCCCTCCGCGGCGGTTCAAGGAGGGGACATATCAAACATCTGTTGCCAATTTAACATCTTCAATGTCTTGGCATCATACTGACCAAGTATAGTGGCAATCGCATAAATTTTAGTATTTAAAAATATATCATGTGCAGCGGTAAAAAAAACACATTTTGATATTGGCACACATTTCCTGTTGCCAGTTGGTGGCACTATAACCAGGAGACACCATACCCACATCACTGTGATCAGACGTCATGACTTAACATACAGATTATGTTTCATCGAAATCATTTGATGTATGCATTAGATATGACGCACTTCATGTTTGTGCGAATTCGCCTATAAGTTTATGGCCTCGCCGCAGCGACACCGTTCGAGATATCAAAAATCTTATCAGAATTTATCATCCCCAATGTCTTGACATGATGTTGAGCAAGTTTCGTGCAAATCGCATAAATTCCCTAGGAGTAGTAATTAAAAGTTTTCTATTCGAACAACCCAAAATAACTCACTTCCTGTTGGGCTAAACCTGTTGGGACCATGGACCAAAGTTGTTCGGCTTAATGAGATCTATATACGTACCAAGTCTCGTATGTGTGCGATCATGTATGTGTGAGCTGTGAGCCAAGATGCTTTTTCACTTCGAGGTGCCGCTCCAAATTCGCCATAAGTTTATGGCCTCGCTGCGGCGAAACCGTTCGAGATATCAAAAATCCCCTGGCAATTTATCATCTTCAATGTCTTGACATCATTTTCAGCAAGTTTCGTACAAATCGCATGAATTCCCTAGGAGGAGTATTTAAAATTCGGGACGTGCACTTTTTGAACAACCTAAAATAACTCACTTCCTATTGGGCGGAGCCTATAAGTACCAGCGCGAAAGTTGTTCGGCTTAATGAGATCTATATACGTACCAAGTCTCGTATGTGTGCGATCATGTATGTGTGCGCTGTGACCCAATATATTTTTTCCATTCTAGGTGGCGCTATCGAGCCCCCCTTTGACATCCATGCTCCATCCTTGGTCACGTCCTGATGGCCGCAGGACCCGACG